>DATDGH010000909.1:0-5160 GCA_036522215.1 Candidatus Angelobacter sp.
AAAGGAAGCCATCCGGAGGTTGATGGAAACTCAAGTTCAACGGGCACCTGACATCGTCTGCTGAACAGTTTTCATTTGACCCGCACAGCGGGCACTTTATTTGCAAAAAATCCCGGAGCACCATTGAATCCGGGAGTAGAATGTGGAATGGAGTTTCGGCATTGGCCCGATTTGAAGACTGCCTCCAGCGCCTGGAACAAATCGTGGACGAACTTGAGAAAGGTAATGTACCTCTCGAGCAGGCATTGAAACTCTTTGATGAAGGTGTACAGCTTTCCGCCACCTGCCGCAAAGAACTGGACGAGGCGGAAGGCAAAGTAGAGATCCTCCTCAAGCAGAATGGCAAGCTACAGCCGGAGCCCTACGAGAGCGCGCAAGAGAAGGCCCAGGCTTCGACGAAAAAATAATTTCCACTGTTACCTGCGGGGGTTCCGCAGCATCAAGACCTCCGGCGAAAGCAACACAGAGCTTTAGCCCCCCAGCCTGAAGGAAGGTTGCTTCGATGAAACCGTTAAGTGTAGTCGTCGCCCAACGGGATGCCAAAACTGCAGATTTTCTGGCCAAGTCTCTCTATAACCACTTCCGCGTGGTCACTACAGCAGGCAATCTCAATGAACTGATGTACTCCATTCCCAAGAACCGCGCTGACGTGGCAATTGTGGACCTGGAGCTGGCAGGAATGGAGCAGGTGCAGCAGTTGCGGCAGCAATTTTCGGAAACCACGATCGTATGCACGCACCGCCTGGCCGATGAAAAGATGTGGGCCGAGGCGCTGGCAGCGGGGGCAGCGGATTGCTGTCACGCGTCTGATGTGCGAGCCATCGTTCTGGCTGCGGCCAACGTGAGACCCATGGCGCATTCGCACGCAGCGTAAAGAAGCTCGTAGCTACCGGCTGCTAGCGAAAACCCAGGTCTAGACTTGTTCGGGGCATCGGTCGCACTGTGCCCAGATCCAAAGCGAAACCAGTGTTGGTGTATCCCTCTTTTAAAGCGCTCTGCTCCAACAGCAGGAGCTGCGCGCTGGCCTTCGGCAGAGCGGAAGTGGTGCGTGCTGCTTGTTTATGCCCCGACTAAAGTCGGGGCCGGCACGACTGAAAGTCGTGCCCTGATACACGTCTTCAGCGGGCTACACCATCTTTACAAACGCTTTAGTAGACTCTTTGTCTTTCAAATACATTGCTGCGCGCCCCCCGCCGTTTGTCATTTGTTTACTCCTTGATAAACTTTTGCAAAAAGAGGGGGGTCGTATCCGTAACATCTGCGCAAGCTCTTCAAAACTCATGACTTAGTTGCTTCAGAAGGCGTTTTTTCTGCCGTGTCTGTCGCGGGACAAACGGTTAAAGGCGGCAAATAGCGCTCCCATGCCTCCAGGAAACTTTTGCGAAAGAAGCCCCTGAAGGCTGGTTTGTCGCCGTAGTGAAGGCTGCTGCTGTGGATGCCAAAGGGGTGGAGCAGGGCTCCCAGTTGGCGGCCGGATTTTCCCGTCCAAGCGCTCCACGGCCGGAATTCAAGGCTGGTGAGCACCTGAAGAATATCGCGGGTAGCGAGGTGATCGGGATGGTTCTTGACGTGGAAGACGGAGTGCACGTCACTGAGCAGTTGCAGCCCAAGGGCGCTCTGGGGAAGGTTGAAGACGGCGGCGACGGCGGCGCGCGCTCTTTCCGGCCAAGGCCCTCCGATGCGATCGGCAATGTGGACGAGGGGTTCGGCGCATTGCTGTTCGCGGGGAGTGAGGTTCAACGGCAGCCTGGGCGGCTCGTCTGGCGCCATCCTGGCGAGCGCGTCAGAGTTGTCCAGCGCCCAACTCTTCATCCATTTGGCGAGCTTAGCGCCCGCGTCGCGGACGGTAGTGGAGTTGAAGCGGCGGACAACGTCAGAAGGCTTTTTGCGCTGGAGCACGATGGGGACGCAGCGGTCGGCAAGGGAGCGAGGCAGCAGAGAGTTGCCGGCGAAAGCCCTGGGGCCGAAAACATAGTAATCAAAGTAACCTGAAGGGTAGGAGGAAGTCCTTTCTGCTCCGGCATTAAACAGAGCCAGGAGCGCCTGGCGTTCAGCAGTTGAGAAGGTGTACTGACAGTCATCGAGGAAGAGGGTGGGAGATTCAGGAAGACCCTCTTTATCGTGGTGGTGGTTGTCACTGTCATCGTCGTTGTCTAATATCCGCTCAGCGGTCAGCAGCCTCTTCATGACGGTGTCAGCGTTGGCGCCGCTGGCGAAGACGGGAGAAGGGCTGAGAGCCTCCAGCAACTTTAGGCACAGAGACTTGCCGGATTGTGGCGCCGGGGAGCGAACATCCAGATACGGCGTGCTCGGGAATGACTTGTAGCACCATGTATGCAGGGTCCAGAGGGCAAGCATGGTGAGCTGATGATCGTTGCAGACCAGGTAGTGACGAAAGAAAGCGATGATCTGGTTGAGCAACTCCGGAGCATCAACGGGTTTGTGCACTTGCGGCGATGGGCTGGCAGGCGAGGCGGCCGGGCTGGTCTGTTTAACCTCCTTGGGTTGAGCCGGAGCCGCGTCTGTTGCGGGTTTCCCCTCCAATCCGGCAAGCATTTTCGATAGGCGTTGTTTACCCCAATTCATAAGTTCAGTCTGACTGTTTTCTCCTTTCTTACAATTCCATTGTTCACTATGTTTATATATGATGTCAATATATATTTTACATTTATTCACGTATTTATGGCTATGTTATTGAAAGAAAAGGAAATAAAAATTTAGCCGCTGGCTACTAACTGCGGGCTTCCCAGCCCCAAAACAAGGGCAAAATCCTTCGATCTGCTGAGGGCATCCCTTAAGGCATTCAGTCTTCCAAGGTAACAATGTTGACAAATGTTATTTAAGCGGAGAAGCGAGCCTACCGGACATCATGGCTTTTAGGCCGTTATGCGAGCGATTGCGAGGATTCTGTTCTCGTTGTGATGCAAGCGGTGGGACGCTATCCGGGAATTTGGTAATTGGATAATTTGGTAATTGGGTAATTGAGAACCATCGACAAAATTCCGTTACTTGAACGTGGATATCAAGGGCGAAGCTCTTGGCTAGTTAGAGTGGTGGGATCCGCGTCCTTTACTGGAGTTGTACTTTGCAGAGTTAGATATCCCGGAGTCTGAATCAGCGATCAAGGCGAGGCCCCATGAGCGTTAGCTTAGGGCCAAATTCTTCTATCGCCCGTCAATTTGTCGCCGGGCAAGAATCGGTGAACCATGACTCCACCTTGCAACTTCCCAGCCCTAACTAGCACTTGTAGGGCGTCAGGGTCAATCAGCATTGGTTCGGGGTTCGAACCCCCTTCTCCCCGCCAGAAAAATCCTCTTTCGATTCACTGCTTTACCAGCAAACCCTTCTTGCTACTCTTCCGGGAATCGGATCGTACGTCGTTTATTTTCTGCTGGTTAGGAAGAGTTCGAAAGCTCAGTGCCAGGGTAACCTCTGGAAAGCGGACGATCTCTAGTAACTTCCTACAGCCCCTATTGCGTCCGGCACACATTTCGACCGACTCGCGACTATAATCAACCGGACTTGTTAAAGCACGGCGTCACGAAGCACGGATGACGGAGCAGGCCGGAAGGAGTACTTTTGAGACGCGGTCTTCATGCCTGCCGTGCTAGCCAACCCGGCGTGAGTGCAGTGACACACCTGATTGCCGGGACATGTTTGACGCGCTGCCTCCACCATGCCGACTGCAAGACGAGCGACGGCTATCAGCACTTTTCGATTCAGAGCAAACGCTCTCAATGGATCGGCTGGACGTTGTCGTCCTCGGAACTTGGGCTGATTGCCTTAAACTCCATAACACTTCTGCTCATGTGGTCGATCCCAGTGATAAATTGGTGTAACAGTCGTTGCCGACGTCGACTGCTAAGGGTGTGATCCGGATCGTATAACGCAAGCATCTTCTCTGCGAGTTCGATCTTCGACCTTGCTAGCGCAACCTCCGCCTCTCGGTTCTGTATCGTTGCCTTCTCAATCTCAATTTCGGTCTGCCTAAGCTTTAAGTGTGCAAGTAGCTCCGCATTCTTTCGGCGCCACGGGATGACCCACTCAAGAGCGAGTTCAATTGCTTCTTTGAAACCCGATAACGAGATCGATATTGGTGAATCCTGGGAGATTGACGTGATTCGCGGTGCATATTCCTGCCCTGTGGCGTCACGCACCCCACGTTCCAACCACTCTAGGCCTTCAAGCGTCGGAACGACTTCCTCTCGCAGGGACGCCGGAGTCAATTCCGTCTCCGACGTCGCTCGCAGCAACACCGGAGGGGCCGCATACATTATCGTTGCGATTTCTGACTCCAAACCTAGGCGCCGCTCCGCTAGGCCAGTGAGTTCCTGCCTAAGACTAGATGCTCGCGCGGAGTCCAATGCTCGACCGAGGTCGAGCACAGAGTATGCCGGGGTGACGGCACCATTAATTGAGACCGCTTCAGCTATTCGACGCCCTTCCGGCGTCTCATCAATCAGGATGGTGTCAATACGCGCAAACGGATATTTCCCGATCAACTCCTCCGCTCTAGCGACCGGATCATCCTGGTTGGATAGCCCATCACTGAGTATGAGTACGCTGAGGGCGTTGTAGCCCTCAAACGCTGGGTCACTTGTAACAGCCAAAAAACCATTTGCGAGGTTAGTCATGTCCTCGGTCTTGAGGGCACGAATCGTCGCTTCAGCCTGTGGAAAGTCGCGGCGTGTACCGTGGTAGATCTTCTTTGCGGTATCTGAAAACGTGATAACCGCAACATCCTGTACTTGGGACGCTGCAACTCGTCTCAAAAGCAATTCCTTAGCAGCCTCGAGTTTTGTATGCCAGCGGCCGCGCTCGGCGAGAGGATCCGTCGACGCGGGCCCAGAGAAGCCATTGTCCATTGAACCGGATACATCGAGAAGGACTACCCAAATGGAAGACATCGTTCGTTGCTCCCTTCAGGGCGATCATGCCGCCCCACCGCTTCGTTCCTGACAGGGGTCCATTGCGATCCCCTTGCCAGCCGGGGACTATTTCGGAGGCGAAACTCTACCTGTGGTCCGGGGTAATAGATATTAACTGTATTGACGCCTCTTGGGAGGAGTCTGTTTTGCATTTAATAAACGGCCCTACGCTGAGCCAGCTCAGTTCTAAGCCCCAATTCCGGTCATTTCGTACGGAAAACTGGGTCAGCAT
>DATDGH010000910.1:0-2616 GCA_036522215.1 Candidatus Angelobacter sp.
GTTCTCGAGTACGAGATTGATGCCAATTTTTTGAATGGCTTCAAAATCGACCGTATTACCCGTAATAAGGGGTCGGTTCAATCGAACAGCGATTGCAGCAATCAGACAATCGGGAAGTTCCAGAGCGGCACCACTTGTCCTTGCTTTGGCCCTGATCACGGCAGCACTGAGATAGTCGGCGGGAATTATTGTCAGATAGAGACAGGCTTCGATGGCCGCCGTCTTTCTTCGTAAGCAATGGATACCACTTCGTCAAGCAGGGAGCCATCCTCTGGACTCCCAAACAGGCCCAGCCCTTCCTCAAACACCGTCTTGGAGGTTGGCCTTCTCACGGAGAGACCAGTTTCAATCAGGCGGAGGACGGCTTCATCGTGACTGATTTGTTCTTCTTGAGCGAATTTCTGAATGTCACGCTCCAGCTTTGATGGAATGTCCGTTGCCAATGTGGTGCTCCCCTAGGTTAACGTGATTCCGCGAGTTGAGAATACTGAAAAGCGGCCCTGGAAGCAATCATGCGTTTCTCGAGGCACTAGTATCCATAGTTCAATTGCTCAGAACGCTATCCTTTCGGTAGTTAGGAGACAGCTCCCTCAGTCTTGCCACCGTCTCAGGAATCACCTGAACAGCAAAGTCAATCTCTTCCTTCGTGGTTTGCTTGCCCAGGCTCATTCGCAGACTGCCTCGCGCACGCTCCTGGGAGAGTCCCATGGCCAGCAAAACGTGAGAAGGTTCTATAGCGCCGGAAGAGCAGGCGGCGCCGGTGGAGACTGACAAGCCTTTCAAGTCGAGGGCAATCACCATCGGCTCGCCTTCCACATGATCAAAATAAATGCTGGTGGTGTTGGGAACGCGGGGGGCGCCCAGGCCGTTGACTCCAGTACCATCCACTGATTCCAAAATGGAATTCTCCACGCGATCGCGCTGTGCCGCCATCTCCGCCGGGCCGTTGTTCTCGAGCCATTTTCTGGAAATTTCGGCAGCCGCGCCCAGCCCGACGATTCCCGGCAGGTTTTCCGTCCCCGCACGCCTCTGGCGCTCATGGTTGCCACCGTAGAGAAGCGGCTGGATCAATGTGCCCTTCTTCAAGTAGAGTGCGCCCGTGCCTAGAGGCGCGTGGATTTTGTGTCCCGAAATGGAAAGCGCGTCACAGCGGACCTTCTGCACGTCAATCGGGACCTTGCCTGCTGCCTGAACCGCGTCGGTATGGAAGAAGATGTCTTCTTCCAGAGCGATCTCCCCAATTTCCTCAACCGGCTGAATCACGCCGGTTTCATTGTTGGCCATCATGATGCTGATCAGCCGCGTATTGGGCCGGATCGCCTTGCGCACTTCGTCCGCTTCGACTTCACCCCGGCCGTTTACGGGGACGTAGGTGACTTCCAGTCCCATCTGCTCCAGGCGCTTGCAGGTGTTCATAACGGCGCTGTGCTCGATGGTCGATGTAATTACGTGGTCGCCGTTCCTGACCAGGCCAAAGATACCCAGATTGTCTGCTTCTGTGCCGCCGCTGGTGAAGATGATCTCCGCCGGACGCGCATTCAGCAGCGCTCCTACGGACGCTCGTGCGCGCTCCACCGCCGCGCGGGCATGCTGCCCGTAGTGATGAATGGACGATGGGTTCCCGAATCGCTCCAGATAGTACGGCCGCATCGCCTCAAAGACTTCAGGCAATACCGGCGTGGAAGCGTTGTTGTCCAGGTAAACGCGGAGCATAGTTCTATTGTAGAGGGTTTGTCCCAGACTGCTGTTACAGGCCATTTACTGTATTTACATTGTATATACATAACTGTATACTAGATGTACATACGATTGGAGAGATCCATGCCGGCGAAAGTAACCGAATCTGGCGACGCTCGAGTGGAAACCATCAATCTGCGGGTCAGCCGGGGCCAGAAAGCACTGATTGACCGTGCGGCACAGGCCCTTGGCCGGAATCGCTCCGACTTCATGCTGGAGACAGCGTGCAGAGAGGCGGAAAGCGTTCTGCTGGACCGCCGCTACTTCTCATTGTCGGCAGATGAGTTCAAGCGCTTTTCTGCGCTATTAGACAAGCCGCCTGCCGGCAATCCACGACTCACGCGGCTGCTCAAGACAAAGGCGCCCTGGGATAAATAAGGCCCGCAATGGACCGGATCAGTGCGCCGCAAAAAATCTCGCCCGAGCATGACCTCTCCAAGTTTCGTAGTGGTGAACCCGCACTCGACGACTGGTTGACACGGCGCGCGCTTTCCAATGAAGAAACAGGAGCATCAAGAACCTACGTCGTCTGCCTGGAGAACCGCGTGGTCGGCTACTATGTATTAGCAGTCGGCGCAGTAACTCATGCAGAGGCGCCCGGACGAATTCGACGCAATATGCCCGATCCAGTTCCAGTGATGGTGTTAGGAAGGCTGGCTGTAGATGAGACCGCACAAGGCCGCGATGTCGGCCGGGGCTTGCTGAGGAACGCGATCTTGCGCACTTTGCAGGCAGCGGAAATTGCCGGTATCCGCGCCATCCTGGTGCACGCGATCTCAGAGAGAGCAAAGCAGTTCTACGTACGAGCAGGCTTCAGTCCATCGCCCGTATCTCCGATGACCTTGATGATCACACTTGCCGAAGCCGCGCGTTCTCTCT
>DATDGH010000911.1:0-12749 GCA_036522215.1 Candidatus Angelobacter sp.
CAAAATTGAATCTTAGTTTCCCCAATCTAAAGAATCGATTCGACCAAGAAATGAGGCCCTGGGTTGCCAATGCTGAGAGACACGAACTCACTTTGACAATATGGGGTGAGCATTTCAAAGACTTTGCACCTGCTAAGCAAAGAGTCGAGGAAACTCACTAAAAGGCCCTTAGCTCTTAGCTTAATCTCGCCCTATTCCTTCCCAAATTAGAACAAGAAAAGATCGCTCCGACATAGCGAAAACCTCTATACTATCCCCGCTTTTCAAAAGGGGGAGTCATGTCAGCGCGGAAGCGAAAGCCGGTTCTGAAACGACGTCCGATATCCAAACCTAAGCCAAAGGTGAATATCATTGCAATCGCCTGTTCGGGTGCCTTTCGGATCATGCCGCAAAAAGTCGGCCACGTCTTGGAGATTTATCAGAACAAGGATGAGGCAATTTCGGCAGGAGTAGCTCCGGAAATGGCGGCAAAAGTATTCTCCGACATTCGTCCTGCTTTCTGTTATGCAGAAGTGCAGTTCAACAAGCTGATTAGATGTAGAAAGAGATCTCTTGACAGCGAAACATGTGAGGGTGAATGCCATCTGTTTGCCGATGGATCTGATCTGGGCACTGGGGCACATGTCTTCGACCCTGAAGTCACGTATCGGTGCAGATGTATCCCCTAACGAAAATCAGATCTTCCACTTGCGTTTATCTTCAACGGGTCGCGGCAGACGGCCTTGCAGCCACTTGGCACAGCTTGCAGGTGTGAAATTTTTGTCCCTGCATTCGATAACCCATGACAGGAACTCGTTTGGTCCGCCGTTCAGATACGGCGGCGGCGATACCGGTATAAACACAGTAGGCAATCTGTCATTCACCGACAGGTAATTCAATACGTGGCCGAATTCCTGTACCACGCTCCAGGCGAGCCGGTGATCCAGATCAATTGTGAACTTTACCCACCAACCGCCGTCGTCTGAAAATCCGCAGCCAATGGCTCCAGTGATACCAGGAACCCGTGTGAGGTAGCGCTTCAGTGGACGAAATGTTCTTTGATCCTGCATGGCTGTGATATCGAAGTTAGTGCTCAGTATATAGTTGCTCGCGACTGAAGCGACAGAAGTGGCCCGGGGTACTGGATATGTCACTAAGGGCCAAAAGCCAATGGCCAATGGCTGAATTAAAAAAACCCGCCAGAGTGTAGCGGGCTGTCAGGGCGATTGTACTGCCGTTACTTCTTAGGTTTTTTGGTCCGTCGGATGCGGGCTTTTCCGAAGGTGTGCCAATCATCATCTTCAAGCATGGTGAGCCGTTCCAGCAGATGATGATTGATTTCGACCTGCATCTCCTGCGTCATGGAACGCAGGTCGGCAAGGGTTTGTGGGTTGAAGCTCCTGAATCTGCGTAGGTCGATCAGGCGGCAAACAATAGAGTGGAATGAGCGATTGAGTTGGAAAACGGCCTGATAGACTTGCAGCCGTTCTCCACTGGTAAGATGGGTCTTAGCCATGATGCACCTCATATGTGCGTTTTGGTTAGGGCTACGTCAGTGTTTGCGCACTGGCGTGGCCCGTTGTGCTTTTATCGCAGAAACCGGGGGCGAATGCAAGGAGAAAGTGGGTTCATTGCCAAAATTGCCATAATCGCCGTAATTGCCAAAATTGAAAACCAAAAGCTTACCGCTGATAACGCTGATGGAACTGATAGCCGCTGATAAAGCTCAGCCGCCAATGAACGCGAAGACGAAAATATCGTTAACCACAGAGGACACAGGGAAGCACAAAGGATTGGTTAAGATTCATTAGTCGAGGCCGAACCATTCTTTGAGCGTGTCATCAAGCCACCTCCATCGCAGGACAGTGTAGAACCGAGGTTCTTGAGATGGTCTTGAGTTCATTCCCAGAGGTTGGAGCCGATCGTCCGGTCTCTCATTGGCTTTGATTCGTCCGATCATGAATTGTGAGGTGGGATGTGGCCTATGCTTTACTCGGATACTGAAAGACTGAAGTTGCGACTCGCTCGGCATGTTCAAGCCCACCCAGTCGAGAAGTTCGCAAATCGGTGCGGTCCCACCTTTGTCTGTATGGTGACCGATGACGCGAAAGACGATAAATTTGCCGGAGAGGAGACGGTATGCAACCAGATTTCCCTGTTGCCACTCGTTTGAGTCACGAAACCGCTTGTGAATTCGTTTCTGAGGCGGTTGGGGCGATGTTAGCTGAGCACGAAGTTTTTCAAGTACCACTCGACGCTTTCTTTGATCTGGGGAGCCGGCATCCCACCGGGCGAGATCGACTCCGGTATCAATAATTTCAATGGCTTTCTGTAATACTTCAGGCTCCAGGCGACCACATTTCCGTTGGGTGGCAGCCAGGGCGAGCCAGAAAACTGGATACACCTCGGAATCGTCCAATACCTCGGACCACTCATGTAGAAGCTTTTGTGTCGCCTCCGGCCCACTCAAACCGTCGCCGACCAATTGAAGATACTCGTTACGCAGGTCCCACGCATTATCATCGGAGAAAATTGCTGTTCCCGAAACGCCCATAACGCATAGCGTAACATGCACGCCAGCACGTTAGAGATTCGCGCCTTTCGTTCAAGTCGCGGCTAGAACAGCCTTATCAGTGAAAATCCGTTCAATCACCGCCATCAGTATGATTTTCACTTTTCGTTCTTACCTAATTACCAACTACTAATTACTAACTACTGATTCCTATGGACCTTTCTACCGTCAAATCCCGAATTCGTTCACTGGTTGATGATACTGACGCCAGCTACGCGACTGATGCATTTCTGCTGCCGCTCATCAACCAGAAATATGAAGAGCTCTATAACCGCATGCTTTCGACCGGCGCGGAGTTTGAGCGAAAAGTGACAGAGATCCTCAATGTTCCGGCACAGACGCCGAACTTGTCGGCCTATGCCCTGCCGGGGCAGCCGCTGGAATTGATGATCCAGCCGCTGCAGTTTGAGTGGAAGCAGGCGGGACTTGATCCTACCAACTACCAACTTGCGTGGCTGGTAGACAAGGTCAAGGACGTAATTCCGGACCAGCTTATTGACGATTGGGAGTGGCGTGCTGGAGTGATTTACTTCACGCCCTGCACGCTCAACGTGGACATCCGCATTCGTGGTGATTTTCTTTTTGCGGCACTGACTACAGACTCCGATTCCATCGCAGTGACCAAAAACTTCGGTCACGCGCTGGCCTACGGCACGGCTGCGCTGGTGGGAGCAGTCCGCGGAAATCAGGCTTGGGCCCAAGCCTATACCTTGCTCCAGGACAATGCAGTGGACGACGTAATGCAGTATCTCACCCGCAAAGACCAGGCCAAGATTCGTCGAGTGGGGCGAATGACGAAGCGTAGAGTGCCAAAGCAGCTTACGCCACGATAGAGAAAAGGTCAGAGGTCACAGGTCACAGGTCATAGGCCACAGGCCACAGGTTAGAGGGTCGGGCCACAACACTTCGAATCATTCACACCCGTCATCAAGTTCTCAGAATGTTCAGGGACTGAATGCTGGGTGCTGAGTGCTGAATGCTTATTTTCAACACAGGAGAAAACACAAAATGGCAAACACAATGGCTGTTCAAGATGTTCAGGCTGGAGAACGGGCCACCGTTTATATCCACAAGGTGACGCTGAGCGGAAGCTATGTGCAGGCTTCTCGCGGCAACAATACTGGAGAAGTTTTGCTGCCCAATTCAGCCGGCAATCCCAACTTCCTTCCCAAACCCTCGGCGGCGCACTACGACCGGGGCTATCCATTACAAGGTCCAGGTGGATTTTCAGCCGAGATTATTCCCGGAGCGGATGACACGCACTGGTTGCTCAAAGTGTATTCATCGGCAGGAACGGAGCACACTGCCGCTGCATACGAGGGAACCATCACCGGCGACCTGGATTTCCTGGTGGCCTTCGAAGCGAAAAACTACCGGTAGTTGCGCCGAGACTGCAGTTCACAAAGGCCGCTAGCCGCTGCCCGGCATTTCGATCATGTAGGCAATCGGGTCACCGGGTCATCGGGTCATCGGGTCAGCGGAACCCACCCAGCTTCTTCTTTTAGTGTGTGGGATCTTATGTTCCTGTTACTTGTTCCCTGTGGCTTTTGGGCTAATTACTAACTACTAATTACTAATGGCTGAATTCTCATGAACTTTGAAGGTTTTGCTCCACACGAATTCGATCGCTGGTCAAGCCTGGTGGAACAAGACGACCCTACTGCGCTGCCGCAAGGCGTCGCAGGCGTCGCCAGGAATGTCTCCTTCCGCCTGAGCAGCGTGCGGACGCGAGACGGGATCGCCTGGCAGTTCCAGACGCCCACCAAGGACCAGGCCATCACTGGGCTGGCATCGTTAATCAATCAACAGCCGTCCGGAAGCACGCAGGTTCCCTTGATACTCGATATGGGCGGCAGGATGTATGTGGAATCGCCGGCGGGCTCGGGGACGCTGGTTGCGGTCACGAGTCCGCAGGTCTCACTGCCGGCAAACGCTCACATGCAGGTGGCGGCGGCTTACAACCGTGGTTATCTTGCATTCTCTGACATGAAAGTCGGGCTGGCAAATCCTGCTGTTTACGATTTGCCATCGGGGAACCTCGATCCCTACTCGATGCGGCCCGTGGGCGCCAGATGGCAGGCCAACACGAGCTATCTGGTCGGGGAAGTTGTGACACCTGCAAGCGGAGGAACAGTCGGCAACGGCCATACCTACCGCTGCACCACAGCAGGAACTTCGGGCGGCAGCCAGCCGAGTTTTCCAACGGGAGCCGCGCAGACCGTGAACGATGGAACTGTGGTCTGGACAGAGAATACGGCAACCCTGGCCAGTACCACGAGCACGCCGGGAAACATCTGTACGGGCCAGCGGTACATGGTGGTCCTGTTCAAGAACCGTAACGGCTACATTACGGGCATGACGGAAGCTTCAGTGCAAGGCATCAATGTAACCACTTTCGGACAACAGTTGAACGTGACTAACATCCCGCTGGGACCGGCCAACACTGCCGCCCGCATTCTATGTTTCACCGTTGCCGGCGGCACCACAGTTGGGGATTACTTCTATATTCCGTCGCAGGACTCGGTGAGCGGTGTTGTCATGACCTCCACCGTCATCAATGACAATACAACTACCAGCGCAACCTTCAACTTCACTGACGTCTATCTATTGAGCACGACCAAGGTCACGGACTTCTTCCGCAAAATCCAGGCGCCTGCTTGCGTTGACATATATTTTTCTGCGTCCTTGAACCGGATGATTCTCACCACTCCTACCGGGCATATGGTTTCTTTAGCGGCCGATCCGGAAAGTTTTTACGGCGATACCAGTCCGGTTCAGCCCGGGCAACTCGATGGACAAAACACAGTCTGCTGGCGAGATTTTCAAGGAACGAGTTACTCGCTGAAAGAACGATCAGGGTACATCGTGGAAGTCAACGCCACTGATCCCTCAACCTGGCAGACGGTGAAGAAGTGGGAAGGAGTAGGACCGTGCGGACCTCGCGCCGCCGCAGTGTGCAATGCTTTTATGTGTTTCGCCCATCGCAGCGGCTTCTATGTCTTCTTTGGCGATGCTCCACAGAGAGTGAGCAAGGAGATCGGGAATCTTTCAACTTCTACGTGGCGGCGGATTAACTGGGACTATCAGCATTTGATCTGGGTCCACATCGATGAAGAATCCCAGGAAGTGCGGATTGGCGTGCCACTGGATGACAGCACGGCGCCGAATGTGGTGCTCAAGGTGAACTATGAAGAGTCGCCCAGCTTTAGCCCGCCGCTGTTCTTTTCCCACTTTGTAGGCAAAGAGATCGCCAGTGCCGAGGCCCGCAAATGGTCGGTGGATGACATCCCGGCCTTTGTTTGCGCGCGGGTGGAAAGAAAACTGGCGTCGCAGGCGAGCGGTGCTCGCACCAGCATGAGCGGAGCCGACGCACTCACGCGCCAATCACAAATCATGTTTGGCTCCTCCAACCCTGATGGCGTGGTCAGCGCTATTGATTACGGAACATACAGTGACGTAGGACCGAACGGAACTGCGGGAATTGACAGCATGTATGAAGCGGTGGCGCCGGCGGAACTGATGCGGGTGAATCAACTAGGCGGCGTTTCTGTGAATGCCGTGGGTGATGGAGACTTGCTGGTTTCCATCATTCTTGGCAGGCAGATTGCCACGGACAAGAGCAACAAGATTGACCTGGCGCCGATCAAGCTGGATGACTCGCAGGTGAAGCCACCCAGGAGTGTTGGAGGGCGCGGCCAGAATGAGAGGATGCGTCCGCGATTTTCCAACGGCAAACAGCCGGGAGCGTGGTTCGATTTGAAGTATGCAGTGTTGTATGCGCGACCCGTGGCAAATAGCAAGTGACCAGGGGACAGGTTATAGGGAACAGGGAACAGGGAACAGGAGACCAGGCCACAGGCCACAGGCCAAAGGGAACAACAACCATTTAGCCGCTGATTGCCGCAGATAAGACCCAGATTTATTCCGGGGTCTTTTCAAAATTACCACCTTACTAACTTACCAACTTACCAACTTCTATGTCTGAATCTCTTGATGGTTCCAGCATAGCTGGAGCACTGCAAAGCCAGGGAGGGATGCGCCAGTGGATGCGGGCAGTCAACCGCAACCTGCTGTTGCATCGCAATATGATCGGTGCGTTTCCGCTCAGCGGGATTGGCGGCGATGCCACGCTTACGGTCAAGAAGCCGCCACCGCCGGTGGAGTTCAACGTGATTGGCACGGATGGCCAATTTCAGATCACAATCACCTTGCCCCAGGACGTGCAACCTCCATCCGTCACCCTGTTCCAGCAATCTTTTCTTGAGAACAACAATCAGCTCGGGACGCTCATGGTCCATCAGCTCCAGAGCGCCACCACGGTGTTGTTTGACGAGGCCGGCGGCGTTGTCACTTACGGTCCGTTCAGCGAGCTGACGCAGACTTTCCAGCTTCCCAACCAGACGCTTTTCTGGCGTATTCGCAGCTCGTTTGACGGAAACGACTGGAATGAGTGGCAGATCTATTCTTCACCTGCCTTCTGCGGCCCGATTGGCGTTTACTCCGGAGTGCTGCGCAACAGCGCCAACTCGATTAATCAGGCGGCTACCACGGCGAGCGGCAACAATCCATTGACCCAAAGTGGGACTACGACGGTGATTAACGTGGCCGCATCGGTTTGGAAGTGCGGCGACCAGACTATCACCTACAACGGAGGCAGCGTTAATCCGGGATCGTACGGGACGTGGCTGGTTTACGCCAACGATTCGCAGCGTCTGGGAGGAACCGTAACCTTCATTGCCGTAAATACCCTCAACCAGGCCATCATCACCGCCGATAATGGAAATGTTTATTTCGGGCAGATTACGACGTCGTCCGGTGGCGGCGGAACCGGCCTGGGTGGAGGTGGAGGGACATGCTGCCGCGCCGGAGTTCCATACCGCATGCTCGACGGCAACGACCGCGATTGTTCCCTGCTGCGGGTGGGAAATGTCTTGCTGGGCGCGGACGGAGGCGCGGAGGTGATTCAGAGCATCGAACTGCATCCTGCCCGGCCTTGTTTTCGGCTGGAGTTTGATCCCAGCGGAAAACTCACAACAAAGAAGTACATTGGCGATTTTACGGTGTACGCAATCCAGCTCGACCGCAGCCACACTTTTCTGGCAGGGCACGGAGGCGTGATAGATGGAGCGTGCTCCACGCACACCGTTCAATATGCAGGCGGAGGATTTGTTTCCGTCTTCGAGATGGTTCCGGGTGAAGTATTCGCGCTATTCGGTGGGGCGGTGGGCAGCCATAATTACAGGAAATTGCAATGAGGGCAGCTTTTAGCTTTTGGCTCTTAGCTCTTAGCGAAAAACAACTGCAAGGGCAACAGCAACACCCTTAACCACAGAGGACACGAAGGAACACAGAGGAAAGAGGATGCAGAAGGAAAGGGGAGGTAAACGCATGGCAATTCCTACGGAACACCAGGCACTTGTGGTTCCCGACTCATTTTGGATTTAAAGTGAAAGCTAGTGTGGCAACTGATGTATGCCGCTTTCGAGCAGGATTGACAGCTCAGAGATAACGCTGCTGATCGGAAATCTGCGGGCCTGTTTGCTGCAGAACCCGTTCCGCGATTTCCTGGATGATCTCCACGCCGGCCGTACTGTTGGGGTCTATCTGACCTGCAGCCAACTTTTGTGCGGCTTCTCTCATATTTTGCTTGGTCGTCATACGTTGGAAGGAGCAACTGAAGGACCAAACATGCAAGACCTTGTGCAGGAAAGACTTGGGCGTGTCCAGCAGACGAGAGCCAGTGAAAAGATTACACGATTCAACAGGGCTTTGCAGGCAGCAAACACCGCTTCCGGCAGTTATGAAATGAGCTTGGGGCGAACTATGACGGGTTTCCCACGTGGGCGCGGTGACTGTAGTTGAACGCTTTTCAGCGCATTTGCATACCCGACATAAGTTTCGATCGAAGCCACAACAATGCGCGCTTCCACCGTCAATAGATCAAGGCCAACCAGAGAGAAGCGAATCCAGGCATCGACAACAATACCTTTGTCCAGGATGCGGTCCAGGATCTCCAGCAACGGTGGCTGCTCGACTTTTGTCAGCATGGCCGCGCACTCCAGTGGGCGTCACAGATAGACGCCAGTGGCAATGGCGAAGTGGCGGAGACATGAAGTGGCGGACGAACGGAAAACAACGGCTCTGAATTTCCGCTGTTACGATTCTGAACTCGCGAGACTGCGGAAGTCAACGAAGAGGTCCCATCTTTTTTGTCAAGTATCGATGCAACCTCTCAAGTGGTCCCTGGCATCGGGATGGCATCAACCGTGACAACTTGAAAGCTGCTTACAATCCTGCCTGGGGTTGTAAGCGGGGCGCGGACTCCTGGGTCAGGCGGCTACTCTGGTTGGAGCTTTAGCGAGTAGCTTCTGAATCGTTTCGAAAAGCTCATCTATCGAAACCAGCTTGGTCATGAATATATTAGAGCGTGTTTCAAAAATCCTTTAATGTTTGAAGCAGCCAGCGATAAAGTCCCGGGCCTAAAGGCCTCAATCCCTGAGCACCGCAATTTCCGCGGGCTCTAAAGAACCCGCTCCCCGGACTAAAGTCCGGGGCTTCCACCTGCGATTTGACCCAAGCCTATTTTTGAAACACGCTCTACTCATTACAGAGGTAAACGCATGGCAATTCCTAATGAACACCAAGCACTTGTAGTTCCCGGCAGCGTGAAGTCTTCCGCTGTGGGAGGAGTTGAATTTGTGGTGCGCTGCTGTGGAACCCACGAAAAAAGCGTCCACATCCAGCATCCGGGCAAGCATTCACAGGAAGAGCTGTTGCGGATTCGGGACCAGCACCTGCTGGAAATCGCGCAGGAGCATGAGAACCATGAGGCGGCGGTCGCGTTCTTGAAAAATGCAACAGTAGACATTCAGCAGTCAGCAGCCAGCCAAACAGCAACAGCAGATTCCTCGCCTACTTCGCAGGCTCGGAATGACAACGGGGCGGAACCCCAGAAGACGCAGACGAGTGCGCATGGATCTGAGGATTGTGGTTGTAAGTGAAACACTACTATGGATTCACGATCGCGCTGGAATGGGCGACTGCGATTGACCTCAGCACTCGAGTTGTGCCGTGTGCAACTGACGACGATGGCTATCTAAACTCTTTAGGAACCTTTCCAAGTGTAAAGGGACCGGTCTTTCTAACGGAAACCAGGTGATTAACGCCGACGACAAGAGCGCCAAAGACTCCACCCACGGCTGCCATAGTACCGAACGCCTCGGCCTTGGATGGCATGATGAGCGCCAAGAGAAGAAAGACAGTCACAATTGCAACCAAGCCCAACATCATGCGAAGAAACGTCTTTCCTGGAACCGAGCTGCGGCTGCAGATTTGCCAGCATCCGATTACTAAAATGATTGTCAACCAAGGCACGGTGCAAGATTTTCTCTGCCGTCGGTTAAAAAGTCAAATGGAAACAAAACCGTTTGAACACCTTCACTGATCCACGTACGCCGGGACAGGTCACGCTGATTCCGTCCTAAGGCCCCTGATTCACCCAAAGAAATACCTTTTCTCCGTTTAAGAGCGATTCAAAAACATGTCTACTTCTGCCGTAACTCCTCCGCCGGGATATGAACTGGAGCGCGGAGAAGAATTGGCTGTTCAGCCGCCTCCTGGTTTTGAACTTGAAGATGGAGTAGCGGGGAGAAGGTCGATTCAGGCGCCGCCCGGATTCGAACTAGAGCACTCGACGGAGTCTACCCAAGCTGGCTCGGCGCAACGTCGCACTCCGCTTGTCGATTCTTCTGGCCTGGCCTTGACTTCCCAGACGGTTGCTGTTCCGCAAACGAACGCTATCAAGCCTGCGCAGCCGAAGAGAAAAGCGAGCGTTACCCGTGCGAGTGAGGCACAAACGGTCGGCGTTACTCCAGTCTACAACTCGAAGAGTGACTCGGATGCGGAGACGCTCAAGTTTTTCAACGAAGGCCTTGCGAAATTCTCAGACTCCAGCGCGCAGAACTCAGATCAGAACCTCCCAGAATATCTGAAATCCCAAATTCACTCTGGAGACCGCTCTTGGGCAAATGGCTTATTGGAAAGGATACCTCGTCTAGGCGGGCAGGCAAGTGGCTCCGGCAATGTCCCTTCAGGTCGAACGAGTGCCACGGGAGGAAGGGATACACAGGGACCGGGTGCGGTCTCCCGCTTCACCAGCAGCGCGGGCCAGGTAATGGGCGTTCCGCCCAAGATGAGTGATTACTGGGAAGGTCCAAAAATGGCAGTTACCCACCCGGTCGAATCAGCCAAATTGCTCTATGAGTCTGCGAACGAAGCTCAGCAGAGCGTAGTAGACAAAGCCTATTTTTATCAGCATCAACCTGGCTTTGCGAATAAGGCAAAAGGGTTTGCTTATGGAATCTATTCATCCCTTCCTTTCGTAGGACCATCTTTCGCTCATGCTGGAGAGCAATTCGAGAATCGCGATTTTGCCGGTGGGTTCGGAACGATGACCGGCCTCGTCTTGCCGTCAATGATTGGAGGTAAAAGCGGTGGATTTAGAGAGCCGAACTTCAGAATCCGGCCGAGTTTCAAGACTGGGGATGCAGTTGTCCTCAGCAACAGGAAGTTGGGAACAGTCCAAGACACCTTTCCGGAGATGGGTGTCCTGCGGGTACAAACTCAACAAGGTCCCCGGACTGTCAGGGCTTCTGAAGTCGAAAGCGCGGCGCCCATTTCCCAGGGCTTGATCTCAGGACCCAGCACTCACCTTCCGCCCGCAGCAATCAAAACCGGCGATGCCGTGACTCTGACGAACGGTCGTAGGGCGACAGTCGAACAGGTCTTTCCTCAACTGGTGGCGGCCCGCGTGCGGAGTACGGACGGAAAGACGAGCACCGTAAGGCTCTCGCAAATAGAACAACACGCGACACAGCAATCGGCACAGCTCTCCAAGGCACACTCGCCACACCCTGTACAAAAACCAGAACCCTCCCTTGCGCGGGCCAAAGTTTGGAGCGATTCACTAGCGAGGCAGCCTGCGAGGGGCAGCGGCGCGGCGCGAGATTTTCAGGTAAGGACATGTGGACCAGAAGAGTTCCTAATAGAAGGTGGCGGCGAAGAGATATGGGCTGACGGCATCGACGCGGCGGCGGGATTGATTCGAGAGTCAAAACATGTGGGAAAACCGAAAATCAGCCCATACATTAAGGAGTCAGCAATTCGTTCTGATGTGAGGCGATTTATGGCCGGTGACATTGAGGATGAATTTCGGCGGTATGGCAGAATAATAGCGGATCCAAACACACCGGTCCGAGCACTTGAAGTAATTACCAACGATCCAAAAGCGGTCCCGTACTTTCTCGACCTTATGAAGCAAAACGGTGTACCTGGATGGGTCGTGCTCAAATGAAAAAGGACTCGTGCGATGAACTATTATATTTCGCCACCAGAAAAGACTAACTGGAGCATGTCCCCCTCAGAGTTTGTCGCCAATCTGGTAAAACGCTGGCCAAATGCAAGGGTGCGAACTACTAACAATCCTGAGTTCTCTCCTGCATGGGAAATTCAGATGAGGAATGGAATTTTGGACGGAAGATTTTATCCACCGTTACCGGGAGTAGTTTTTAGCAGTGGTGACGAGGAGCATCTTGTCACCTTCGTCCTGTGGTTTCGTTCGCTGGTTCCCCCAGAACAGCCTCTGCTGTTCTATCAGGAAGGTTTTGGGATGCATGTAGAAGTTAAACCAGATACAACAGTGAAAGAGATTCTGGCTGCTCTGAATGAAGAATAACTATCAGAAATTGCCGACCTGCAGCAATTTCATTGACGACAAGCCGGAGCAGGATTGAAAATCAGAGACCACGCTTCTGATCGGAAAGATCCCGGGCCGTTTGCTTCAGAACCCGTTCCGTAATTTCCTGGAGAATCTCCGCGGCACGTTAGTCAGCGCTCATTGCGGCTGGCCCTTTCCACAATAGCTTGCGAATGGTGGAGAGGAGCTCGTCGACGGGAACCAGCTTGGCGATGAATGTATCTGCAAAGCGCGTATCTTCCGGCGACTCGGCTAAATTCGCGGAGTAGATGGCAACCGGTACCTCAGGCTTCAGCTTCTTCATCACTGCAGCAAGAGTCCGGCCAGAAGCCACAAGAATGTGTTCAGTCAAGACCATATCAAGCCGGTTCTTGCGAAAGATTTGTGCGATACGAGGAAGGTGAGATCGTGCCGGTCCTGTTGGAGAACCGCGCCGGTGAGCTG
>DATDGH010000912.1:0-7617 GCA_036522215.1 Candidatus Angelobacter sp.
GGTTCTCCAGCGTGCCGGTGGCTACGTTAATGCGATAAACATCGGCGTCCGTTCCGCCGGCATTCCCGCGAGTGCCATAGATGGTCTTTCCATCATGGCTCCAGATGGCGCTAAACCACTCGCGGTTTTTGGTTTGCTCATTGGTAAGTTTTCTGACTTTTCTTGTTTTCCAGTCGAGCAATGCGATATCGGTCGTAGATGAGGTCTTAGGCTTGTAAGAAAATGCCAGCATGCTGCCGTCCGGAGAAAAATGGGCATTCTTCCTCAGAAACCTCCGGAGTGTTGGTGAGGTTGATCACTTCGCCGCCATTGCTGGGCACGGCGAAGAGGTCGAAGATCTCGCCTCCGCCAACGTCCTGGTGGAAGACAATCCATTTTCCATCCGGGGACCAGACGGCGCCGAACTGGCGGTCGTCCGATTGCAGCAATTGAATGGGCCATCCTCCTGAAGCGGATACTTTCCAGAGGTTGGCCCTTCCGGTCATATTGGTGACGAAAACCACTTCGCGGCCATCCGGAGACCAGGCCGGTCCACCTGTGCTGCGCGTGTAATAGAGCTGGGGAATCGGGACCGGACCTGCCGTCGGATTCGCGGCAGATACGATGGATTTGGGATCGGTAATCTGGCGGTCATCCGGGCCGGAAGCGGCAAACAAGGCAAGACTGCTCACGGCGATCAATATCCGGCATCCGATTCGTGTCAACATGGTCGCTGACTGCATGGATTCACCTCTGCCTGGAAGGCAAGCTGCTGGCTGCTAGCTTAAACCAACCCAAATCAAATCTGATTTGAGGTGCGCTCTGTTAGCTTCAAACAAATGCAAAGCGCTGGTTTTACTTCGGTTGCCTGTAAACTACGCCACCTTTCATTACGAAGACTGGATTTTCGAGCAGAGTCACGTCTTTGGCGGGATCGCCGTTCACGGCGATGATGTCGGCGAACTTATTCGGTTCCAGCGTTCCAATGCGGTCGGACCAGCCCAGCAGGTCAGCGGCATTGACGGTTGCGGTCTGGATGGCCTGCAAAGGCGTCATCCCCATCTTCACGTAAACGGCGAACTCGTGAGCGTTAAGGCCGTGAGGATAGACGGCAGCATCGGTACCGAACGCTACCTTCACGCCCGCATCAAACGCCTTCTTGACGTTGGCTCGCGCCTTAGGGATGATCTCGCGCATTTTGCCCGCATACATTTCCGGTAAGCCGATCCTGGTGGCGTTTTCGGTCATCCAGTCGCCCAGGTAGAGAGTGGGCACAAGGTAGGTGCCTTTGGACTTCATCATCCGGATAGCGGCATCGTCGATGTAGGAACCGTGTTCAATCGAGTCCACGCCGGCCTCTGAGGCCCACAGGATTCCCTGCGCGCCGTGAGCGTGGGCTGCGACTCTACGGCCGAGCCGGTGGGCATCGGCGACAATGGCTTGCATCTCCTCCAGCGTGTATTGCGAGGCGCGCGGGTCATCGCCCTTGGAGAGGACGCCGCCGGTGGCGCAGATCTTGATTACATCAGCGCCGTACTTGATGATCTCGCGGACCTTATGTTGGACGCCTTCAACACCGTCGGCGGCGCCATCGCTTTTGGCGTGGTATTCATAGGGCAGCAGGTTTTGATCGCAGTGGCCGCCGGTAATGCTCAACGCCGGTCCGCTGGCAATAATGTGCGGACCTGGCAACATACCTTCATTAATTGCGTCCCGCAACGCCATGTCCGTGTAGCCGCTCGCGCCCACATTGCGCACAGTGGTGAAGCCGGCCTCCAGCGTGATACGGGCATTTTTCGCGCCGATCAGCGCCTCTTTGGGAATGGAGATGCCCAGCTCCTGATAGCCGAAATTGGGATCAAAGGTCAGGTGCGTGTGGGCATCAATCAGACCGGGCAGGAGCGTAGCGTTGGGCAACTCGATGATGTTTGCGCCCTGCTCGGCTTCTGTCCCAACCCGCAGGATTTTGCCGCCTTCGATCACCACCCAGACGTCATCCAGAGTGCGTCCGGTCTTCACGTCCAGCATGTGGCCTGCGTGAATGATTGTGATTTCCGGCGTTGTGGGCTTACGCTCCTGGGCCGGGCAGAAGACGGTGAAGAGCAACAACAGGATGAGTGAGAAGTATTTTTTCATGGTGGAAGGACGGGATTATAGCGGAGAGAGCAGTATTTAGTACTTAGTATTTAGCACTTAGGAAAACCGAAGACAAAAAACCAGACCCCCTGTGGAAGGAGGTCTGGAAGAGGTCTGAGCTTTTCGTGGCAACTTTTATGGCTTCGGCGTTGAATCAGCGGCAGGCGCGGCATTGATCATCTCGACATCAATGATGATCTGAATGTCGAAGCCAATGCCGTTCGGCAACGCGATTATGCCGAAGTCCTGGCGGTTGAGCTGGGTGGTGGCAGATGCGCCCATGTGCTGATTGCCTTTGGGGTCCTTCATGGGTCCACTAGGGCCATCAACGTCGAGAACAACCTCCTGGGTCGCGCCATGCATAGCTAGATCGCCAATGACTTTCAGCTTACCCTTCGCTCCTGGCATCACGCGCTTGGATTTGAAGGTAATCGTGGGGTACTTCTCTACATCGAAGAAGCGGGCGCTGCGCAGATCTTTGTCGCGCGCCTCAACGCGGGTATCAATGGAATTGGCATCGATGGTCACATCGATCGCTGTCTTGCTGGGATCTTTGGGATCATATTGGACGGTGCCGCTCACCTTCGAAAAGGCGCCACGGACGGTAGAGATGCCCATGTGGCGAACGGCAAATTGAGCTGCGGAGTGATTGGGATCAATCTGCCAGGTGTTGTCCTGGGCGGACACACAGATGGCGAAAACGGCTATGGCAATCAAACTGAAGGAAAGACGTTTCATTATGAATTGCTCCTTTTCGCATGACAGGGATTATAGAACGCTCTCCTGTCGTGAGCACAGAGGTACCCACGAAGCGAGCCGCAGATTGCCTACCGAGCGCTCAGGAATATAAGTCTCGCGACAGCCTCGTCAGTCGGGTTTGACCGAGTGGTACCGCTTCGCTAGACTCGAATATTAGCCCACCACAGCCGAGGGCGGCTGTGCTCCCTGGAACTCCATGCCAGATCAGATCCAAGTCACGCTGCCTGACGGCAGCAAGAAAGACGTGCCTAAAGGCACGACGCCTCTGGACGTTGCCAAGTCCATCAGTCCGCGGCTGGCTGATGCGGCGTTGGTGGCGAGAATCAAGCACTCAGCGCCCTCAGGTGCGGCTGCGGCTTCCCACGACGGCAACGGGACGGATGGCGCTAAGACGCCGGCCAGCATGCACGCTGCACCTTCCAAAGATGGCTGGCAGTTTGCCGATCTCACCAAGCCGCTGGAGCAGGATGCTGAACTGCGCCTGCTGACGGAACGGGATGCCGAGGCGCTCGAGGTTTACCGGCATTCTTCCGCCCATGTACTGGCTACGGCCGTGCTGGAGCTGTTCCCGGAAACCAAGCTGGGACATGGGCCGCCGACGGAAAGCGGCTTCTTCTACGATTTTCATCGTCCTACGCCGTTCACCCCGGAGGACCTGGAGAAGATTGAGCGGCGTATGCAGGAGGTGGTGGAGCGCGACGAAAGATTTGAGCGCGAATTTATTCCGCGTGATGAAGGGCTGGAGCGCTTCCGCTCTGAAGGCGACTTCATGAAGGTCCACTTCATTGAGCAGTTCACCAGGCCGGGCGAGCCGATCAGCACCTATCGCAATGGCAAGTTTGTCGACTTCTGCCGGGGGCCGCACATCCCCTCGACGGGGCGGATCAAGGCATTCAAGCTGCTGAACATCGCCGGGGCCTACTGGCTGGGCGACGAGAAGAACCCGCAGCTCCAGCGCATTTACGGCACTTCGTTCTTCAACAAGAAGGAGCTTGACCAGTATCTGAACCAGTTGGAAGAGGCGAAGAAGCGCGATCATCGCGTGCTGGGCAAGCAGCTTGACCTGTTCAGCATCCAGGAACTGGCGGGACCGGGCCTGATCTTCTGGCATCCCAAGGGCGGGATCATGCGCAAGGAGATGGAAGACTGGATGCGCGATGAATACCTGAGGCGCGGCTACTCGCTGGTGTATACGCCCCACGTCTTTCGCGTGAACCTGTGGAAGACCAGCGGTCACGAGGGATATTACGCGCAGAACATGTTCACTCCCATGGAGCTGGATGACGCCGATTACCGTATCAAGCCCATGAACTGCCCCGGCCACATCCTGATTTACCAGGATTCCCTGCGTTCCTATCGCGACTTGCCGATGCGCTTGGGCGAGTTGGGAACGTGCTACCGCTATGAGCGCTCCGGGGTGATGCACGGCCTGATGCGCGTGCGTGGCTTTACCCAGGACGATGCTCACATCTTCTGCACGCCGGAACAGATAGAGGATGAGATCGTCGGCTGCATTGACTTTGCCCTGGCTGTGCTTAAGGCCTTTGGTTTTGACCAGTACCAGGTCGAGTTAAGCATTTGGGACCCGAACGACAAGAAAAATTTTCTAGGCGGAGATGAGAAGTGGGAGCTGGCTATCCATTCGCTGGAGAACGCGCTCGGGCAACGCAACATTCCTTTCAAAACCATTCCCGGCGAAGCCGCCTTCTATGGCCCCAAGATTGACATCAAGGTGGTGGATGCCATCGGTCGGTCCTGGCAGCTTACTACCGTACAGTTCGACTTCAACCTGCCGGAGCGCTTTAAGCTCGAGTATGTGGCTGAAGATGGCACGCGCAAACGGCCTCTGATGGTGCATCGCGCGCTGTATGGCTCCATGGAACGCTTCTTCGGCACGCTCATTGAACATTACGCCGGCGCCTTCCCCGTGTGGCTCTCGCCAGTGCAGGCGGTGGTGATCCCCATCAGCGAGAAACACACTGAATACGGGCAGAAGGTGCATCAGCAGCTCAAGGATGCGGGTATCCGCAGCCACCTGGACGCGCGCAATGAGAAGATGAACGCGAAAATCCGGGAGCACACGATGCAAAAGGTGCCGTTCCTGCTCGTGGTGGGGGACAAAGAGGCCGAGGCGGGCACGGTGAACGTGCGCGCGCGCGGCAAACAGCAGCCTGAAGGAACGGTGGCCATTGCTGAGTTTGTGGAACGGGCGAGGAAGTTGATTGGCGAGAAGGCAGTTTCGTTGGATTGAGTAATTGGGTAATTTGCTAATTGAGTAATTGAAAATCAAGAAACTTACCACTGATTCACACTGATCTTCACTGATCCGTTAAAACCATGAAGTCCAAATTTCAAGGATTTTCTCCCCAGGCCCTTAGTTTCCTGCGCAGTCTGAAGCGCAACAACCGGCGCGAGTGGTTCCAGCCGCGTAAGGACCAATATGAGTCGCTGATCAAGCTGCCTATGCTGGAGCTGATTGGATGTCTTAACGAGGAATTTGCCCGGTTTGCGCCGGATTACGTAACGCCGCCGCAGAAGGCGACCTATCGCATCTATCGCGACACGCGTTTTTCCAAAGACAAGTCGCCCTACAAGACGCACATCTCGGCTATTTTTCCCCGGCACACGGCGGTCAAGCGCGAGGGCGCTGTTTTTTATTTCCACTTCACGGAAAAAGACCTACTGGTTTTTGGCGGGGTCTATATGCCCGAACGCGAGGAATTGCTGGCCTACCGGGCTTTGCTACAGGAACACCACGCCGACCTGGAAGAGATTCTGCGGGACAAGAAACTGCGCCGGAATGTGGGTGAGCTTCAGGGCGAACAGCTCGCGCGGATGCCCAAAGGGTTTCCTCCTGATCATCCGGCAGAATCGCTATTGCGCCGGAAGCAGTGGTACCTGGAAGCCATTTTGGAACCCGGATTGCTCACTTCGTCCCGGCTGCTGCCGGAGTTGGCAAAGCACTTTGAGGTGATGGCGCCGATGGTCGAGTTCCTGAACACAGCCATTGTTCAGAAATCGAAGCCTAAAAAGATGGCCTTCATGGCGTTTTAGGCCGCCTGATGTCCGCAGGTGCAAAAAACCCGTGTCCTGACGTTCTGGGTGTGGAGACGTGCGCAATGCCGTTGCGAGTTTCAGCTCTCATATTTGTGGTAGGCACTTGCTTCCTTTCCGCGGCCGCTCAGCAGAGAGCCGGCAATCCATGGGAGGTCGTTGGTGGCTACGTTTGTTCTCAAACCACCGGGAACTCCGCCCCGGAAAAGCTCTACCTGCTGCCGGACATGACCTGGAGCCGGAATCCCCCCTTCACCTCGTTTGCGTCGCGGGAACACCTGAGTTATTCCTACAGCTTTCGCCAGCCAGAAAATCTTCCTGACTGGATGCAGGTGATGGTAAACATTCTGCGAAAGAACCACCGCTATACAATGTTCGTCAACTCAGGCTGGAAACCACGTGTCTTTCGTTATGACGGGAACATGCTGTTTCTCTATGTTGCAGACAATCCTCCAGCACGTACGATCTTCAGGCAGCCCCTACCCGACGAGTGGATGACGCACTTGTTTGGTAAGTTTCGTTTAGATCCAGTTTCACATGAACTCATCGAGATGCACGCATTGATTGGGCGGCAAAGCTCGATGCGCTGCCGCCGTGAGTCGCTTTTCTAGGCCTGGACGCCTTACTGGAAGAACTCTCCCATCGCGGGGGCGAGTGTTGCTGCGTTGGGCAGATCGCTGACCTTCAGCAGATTCATGATCAACCGCAACGTGCTTTGATGCTGGTAGAACGTGGTTGAGCGAAAACCCGCTTTAACGCGCGAGCCCACAAGCACCGTTGCTACCTGGCCTCCTCCGTTGGCAATGTCGGCCAGGTTCGATTCATCAAAGGTGATGATCAGCACGCTGTTTCCAAACTTAGGGCTCGTGATCAGGGGATCAATGTTGTTCTTGAGCCAGGCATCGGCTGCTGCCAGTATGCTGCTGTCCGCGCAGGTGGCCGCACTTCCGGGACAGTCATGGGCATCATGCTGCGGATTGGGAAGAATGAAGCCAAACCTGGGCAGGGCGCCGGCGGTAAGATCGGCAGAGAGCTGGCTGAAATCGACCATGTTGGCGGTCTGTGTGCTGGAGTTCAGAACGTCTGAAAGGTAAGCGAACGGGTTGTGATGCTTCAGGTAGAGCGGCACAACATCGGGGCCGGTGTAACCGAGTGAAGGGATGCTCTCAATATAGGCTTTCCAGGTATTGCCGGAGGCGTTGAGGGCGCGAACAATGTTGTCGTCGGTTATGGTGCCGGTGAAATTATCGTCTACGGTTTCCGGCAATCCCACGGTCAGCATAAAGTAATTGGGAATTGAAGGATGCAGGTTGGCAAAGTAGTTGGCTGCCAGGCCATGCTGGGTGGCCAACGAGTTGAAGTAAGGCATGGACGAACTGCCAATGACATCGGAGAAGCTGTGGTTCTCCAGTACGACCAAAAAGACGTGGTCAGCGGCAGGAACAGAAGCTCCGGTTGGCGTGCTGCTGCTACTGGATCCGCCTCCGCAGCCGACCAGAAAGCACACTATTATTGGAAATCCCAAAGACGCGACTGCGCGCAGTTTTGACAATAAATTCACAGCCATTAGAGAATTCGATGCATGTAGCCATTTTTGAGCCGCCTGGAAGAATTCAGCAAGTAGCACTCAGCCGGGTCGCTACGCCGAGGGCGTAGTTCATAAAAGCCACTAACTGCTTTCCGGCATTT
>DATDGH010000913.1:0-13809 GCA_036522215.1 Candidatus Angelobacter sp.
CGAAAGGGCCCTGCGAAAAGCGTCTAATTTTGCCCGGTCAGGCTCCAACAGCGTGTCCAGTTCTCTATTGATTCGCGCACGCAGCTTGTTCGCCGCAGGGAAGCCGGGAACCACTCTGTTGGCCTGCATCGCCTGCTGCTGTGCTTGCTTTAAGGGTGCGATCTCTCCTGATTTCTGATACCTGGCAAATGCGGCATCCGCAGCTTCCTGGTGTAGACTGGCGAGGGCGTTTTTCGCCTCTCCTTCATGGACGGAGGACGCGTGCCTGGACAGGAAATCCTGCCATCCGGCAATTGAGTTTGTGCGCTGTGCGAGCAGAAACTGTGCCAGTTCGTCATCCGGAGCAGCCACGAAGATCAGCTTCACTCCTGGTTTCAACAACGGAAGGTCGCTGCCGGGAATTGAGGACGACACAACGGTTCCCAGCAAGATCGCCTGCTCCGCAGCTTCCGCTGGAGTCAATTCTGCATTTCGCTCAAACTTCAAATTCCCTGGAACAATGCACACCGGCTTCGCATTAATGCTCAGCATCAGCACGCCATCCGCGTTGCGTTCCAGCGAGGCGCCTGCCGCAAGTTGGACTCGCAGCAGCGCGTCATAAGCAGTCTTATTCAGTTTAGGCACGCCGTCACAAACCCGCAGCTCACTCTTCCCGTTCACCGTGAGCATGGTGATCTGGGCGTAAGCCGGACCCGAGGGTCCATCGAAGAGTGCAATCGCCGTGACCGGTGTTTCTTTGGCCGTTGCGGGCGGGGACAACAGAATGGCCGCTACCAAGCCGAAAAGAACCGGCGAAAACCGCCGAAGCGGCCTGAACAGTTCGGGGATATCAGGTCTAGACAAGCTCATTGCGCAACAAATGCACGCTTTCTCCGAGGGAATAACTAAATGATAGACCAGGTTTAGCCGAAGGTATCAGATCATGGGTTCCAGACACTAAGGTAACCAACCCATGATGAAAAGGCTGGTTAGTATAAGGTGATTGCCGAAAGATTTTCGGCGAACTGCCCAGCCGGCGATGAGCAAATCCGTTACAGGAAAATCTCCGCCACTGGCATTTCGCGGCTATGGAATCATTGCAACCAACTCGAGGCTCCGCTGAGAAGCGGAAGTCTGACCGGGAAAGGGAACGCCAGGGTGCGGCTGTAGATCTCCACATGCGTCTGTGGTCGTATGGCGGTCCGCAGGGGAAACTCAACGATCTGTTCTGGAGCCAGGACCCGCCGGTTACCGAGTTGGTTCACGACGTGATTAATGAAGGCCAGGGGACAGTTGTTGAGGAACACGCGAGCACCGTGGTTGCGCGATTCGTTGATCCACTGCATGCCCTTTCGGCGGCAAAATTCCTGCAATTGAGACTTCTCACACTGCATCGCCATCCTCCTGCATGCCAGGTGGTTGCAGCCATCATGGTGGAAGATCAGCCGGCCGGAAGACCGGAAGGCTCAGTTGTTGTCCCACCGCTGCCGCTCCGCCATCAGATACTCCATGAAGCCAACTCTGCACAGATTCTGGTGACGGAGAGAATCTACGATTTATCCAGGAACATTCCCGGTTTTGACTTTGCCTCCAAGCCAGCACACGAATCCGCCGATGGGACGTCTTCCGGCACGCTTTACGAGCTGCGCTGGACAGACGAGTCCACATACGGACATTTGCGAAAGACGAGCGAAATCCCCGCAGTACCGGAAGGAAGTCCGGATGACACTCAACCCCGGCGTCGTTACAGCATTCAATCTGAGCTGGGGCGCGGATGCATGGGAATCGTCTACAAGGCTTACGACGAGGTCATCGGACGCCCCGTCGCCCTGAAAACCATCGCCGTCAATCGCAGCTTTCCCAATCGCGACGAATTGATCGAGCGGCTCAAGCAGGAAGCCAAAGCGGCAGGCAGTCTGGACCATCCCAACATCATCACCATCTTTGACGTCGGCCAGGAAGAAGATCTCTTGTATCTCAGCATGCAGTTGCTTGAGGGCAAGACACTCATGGCGTTGCTCACTGAGGGCGGTCTTCCTAACCTGCCAACGCTGCTTACTTACGCCGACCAGATTCTGAGTGCTGTAGGTTATGCCCATCAGCGCAGCGTGATTCACCGCGATCTCAAGCCGGCAAACTTCATGCTCACCAGTCAGGGAATCATCAAGATTCTCGACTTCGGCATCGCCAAGATCGAGGATGCCTCGCTGACCCAGGCGGGGATGATTGTCGGCACTCCGACTTATATGGCTCCGGAGCAGGCGCGAGCGAAGAAAGTCGATCAGCGGTCAGATATTTTTTCCTTAGGCTCGGTTTTTTACGAGCTGTTTACGCGGGAGAGGCCGTTCAAGGGCGACGTCACTACGGTTCTATATAAGTTGATCCATGAGGATCCGGTGCCGCCGTCTGTAATCAATCCTGCACTGCCGCCCGGCATTGATGCGATCATTCGCAAAGCGCTGGCCAAGGACCCGGCAGACCGCTTCCAGAGTTGTGAGGAGATGCGCGCGGCACTTCAGGAACAAGCTGCATTGTTGAAAGATGTGCCAGACGCTGCCGCGGTGAAAACGCCAATCACGGCCAAAGCGAGGCCGGTGACTGTTGATGATCTGCTGGCTGAGGTCAAGCCTCGCCGCTCTCGCAGTTCGTTGTGGTTCAGCCTGGCAGCCTGCATTGTACTTGCCGCAACTGCGGTAGGCATCTGGGCAGTTCGCGTGAAGGTCAAGACCGGCTCATTTCCGCCTATGGTGGAAAAACTGCTGGTCGCGGTTCATGTCAGGAGTCAATCTCCTGACACGAAGCCACCCGAGGCACAGCGCAGTGAATCAGAAACTTCGGAAGCGAAGCAGGCCTCGGCTGTTGCTTCCAGTGATAACACGAACAACGACTCGTCAGCGTCGACAGCGCAGCCGCCGAACGTTACCGGCGCCGCAAGCTCCGCTAGTTCGCAGGCTCCGGCCGAGACGCAGCCGGGTGGATCGTCCGCGCAGCCCACAGCTACTGTGCCGGACAATGCAAAGACCCAGCCCAATGCGGATGGCTCATCTGCATCAAGCGCGACGGCCGAACAACCGGCATCGGGATCGAACAGCGACAGTGGAACGACACAATCAAAGGAGCCGAATCCGTTCAAACCCCGTGCGCATACTGAAAAGGCTGTCGCTGACAGTGGGGTTCGAGTGGAAGGATTCACGCGCCATGATGTACCCATGCTGCTTACCAAGGCAGACGCCGCTTCCGGACGCGGTGACTACTCTCTGGCGCGCTATGAATACAACCTTGTTCTTAAACTCGAGAGCCGGAATGCCGCTGCTCGCGCCGGACTTCGCCGCGTGGCCGCCGCCGAGCAGGACCAGGCCAGGCACTGAACTCCTGGAAGAACCGGACTACCCCATGCAACGCAAAATGTTTTGGTTGATCTTTATCTCGCTTGGGTTTGTAGCAGATTTCACGCTGCCCCTGGTCTGGGGAATCGCCGCCACCTTGCCGTTGGTCGTGTTGAGCTGGTGGTTGGCATATCGAAGTGGATGGTTTGAATAACTTAGAAGCATCTAGCGTGATCTCTGCCGGAAGACACCCGTGGCTGATGTCCGGCCAGAATTCCTTGAAAATATTGAACACGCCATCCAGAGCAATCTGAGTCACCCATTTTTGGCCGGTCTTGGTCCAGGTGCGCTCCTGCGCCGGATAGTAGAGATCGGATATACCCGCTCCGGCCCCGTTGCCAACGATTTCTGAGAAATTGAAGCTTCGTCCACCTGAATCCGTTCGGGTAGCGAGCAGGCGGCTTATGGAGTAGACCGTCCGATGGAAAAAGCCTCCGTGACCGAGCGTGTAATAACGTGGATCCTCGCGCGTGGCAACAGGAACAATGAATTCCGTCAGGTAATTGCCCAGAGCTTGATCAGCGAAAGCGTGCCAATAATAGCGGCCAAAGCCGGCGCCTCCCTGACGGAATTCCGGATTCGAATTCCTCGCCTGGGCAATGCCGGCCAGCATTCCCGCAAGAATAAAAGAGGTATAGTCGAAGCTGTCCTCGGTAGCGAGTTTGAATTTATCTTTGAGCGATAGCGGGGGCAGTTGGGTGTCGGCACTTACCGCCCTGTAATTTGGAATGATCCAGAGGATGCGTTTGGGTTGCTTGATCTCGGAGTCCTGATCGGATGGCGTAGCTGACTGCCTGGTTTGCGATTGTTCCTCAGGCTTGCGTTCGGGTGATGTTTGTTGGGCAGATAAAAAGCCACAAACGCAGAGAACTACAAGGCAAAGCCGGACCAGCATCCTGATTTCTCCCTTAAATTCAAGAGTCAGTTGCTTGGATTCCGTTCATCACGCCAGCGCTACATTTTTTAAGGACAGACTGGTTGTATCCGGGGATTGGCTCAGCGATCCTTAAGCCGAAACACAAACTTCAGCCCTGACCAGATATCATCAACCGCGCACACCTTTACATCCACCAACCCGTTCTTCAAGCCAATTTCACGGGCAACGTTCTCATTCACATCGGTCTTGACCTTGGAAGCGCCTTTCGGCCATGACACCCAAAGAATTCCATCTTTGGCAAGGTTCTTCTTGAGCCGGGGAAATGCCGATTCCAATTCAGCCCTTTCTTTAGTGAAAAATTGAATGAAGTCGAAAGGTCCTTTGAACGCGGTCGCAAGCACAACCTTATCCGGCAACGGCCCCAGCGCTTTCAGGTAGTCCGGCGGCGAGTTGCCGAGGTAAACTTTCTGCCCGCCGCGAACGCCGAGTTTCTCTACCAGTGGTCTCTTTGAATAACCAGCCATGGCTTTCCACCGCGCTTCACACAGTAGTTAGATGGTTTTCGCAGTCCAGAATCCTGCGGGCTTCGCGCACCAGCTCAGACGGAGTGAAAGGCTTGGCGAGAATCGGTTGGTCCAATTCAATCATGTTCCCGCCGGCAACAGAGAGTTGCGGGTATCCAGACATATAGAGCACTTTCAATGACGGTCTTACTTTTTTCAATTGGCGAGCAAGTTCCGGGCCCGCAGGCCGGGACATAACTATGTCCGTCAACAAGAGGTGAATTTCGCCTGGGAATTCACTCGCGCGTCGCAGAGCCTCGTCGCCGGAGTTAGAGACAAGGACGTTGTAACCACGCTGCTGCAGGACGGTGGCAGCCAGTTCGCAAATACTCTCATCATCTTCCGCAATCAAAATTGTCTCGGTTCCATCCAGGCTTTGAGCGCGGATTTCGGAGGGTGCGAATGTCTCCACCGGCTTGTCGACTCGTGGCAAGTAGATTTTGAATGTTGTGCCCAAGCCAAGTTCGCTATCGACCGAGATGTAGCCGCCGCTCTGCTTAACGATTCCGAAGACGGTGGAAAGCCCCAGCCCGGTTCCATGTCCGGCCTCTTTGGTGGTGAAAAACGGCTCGAAGACGCGATCCAGGTTCTCAGGAGGAATGCCTGTTCCTGTATCTGTAGCTGTGAGCACAACATAACGGCCAGGAGGTATTTCAAACCCTTTGGCTTCAAAGGGCGTGGAAAGCTCCAGATTCCTGGTCTGAAAAATGAGCTTACCTCCGTGCTGCATGGCATCGCGACTGTTGACCGCAAGGTTAATTACCACCTGCTCCATCTGCACCGGATCGGCGTGCACGGTGCCTATATCGGAAGCGAAAAGGGTTACAAGTTTGATGTGCTCGCCGATGGTACGCCGCAGCATTTTCTCAATACCGGCGACTACCGAGTTCAATCCGATATTGCGCGGTTGAAGGATCTGGCGGCGGCTGAAGGCCAGGAGTTGTCGAGTGAGCGCGGCTGCGCGGTCGGCAGCTTCTCCGATTTGCCGAATCTCCTCTGCCAGGTCTCCTTTTAACCCACGCACGCGCGCCAGTTCGGAATAGCCTTTAATGATGGTGAGCAGGTTGTTGAAGTCATGGGCCACGCCACCCGCCAGGCTGCCTACCAGTTCCATCTTTTGCGCTTGTTGGAGTTGCTGGGTGACGCTCTTCAACTCAGTCACATCGAGGAGTGATGAGATGAGCAGGGTTTCGTCTTCCAACCTGACTTGCTCGGCTGAGACCAGAGTATCCAGTATCCGGTCGGCCACGCGAAGCCGGAAAGGCATGCTACGGAAAGAACCTTGTTGAGTAACGGCATTCCTCAGCCTGTTCCGCTCTTCGGCATCCGCAAAGATTCCCAGTTCGACTGACGTCCTCCCCACTAGCTCCTCTTTTCTCAAATTCACCAACTGTAGATAGCGATCATTCGCGTCAATGAATTTTCCATCGGAGAAGCGCGTGATAGAGATTGCGACAGGGCTCGATCGGAAGGCTTTAGAAAATTTTTCTTCCATCACGAAGAGGCTGGCCAAGGTAGCCTCTTCCTGCCGCTGCATGACCAGCAAACGAACTGCGTAGCAGAGGAACGATGCAGTGATGGTTGTCCAAGCCACTCGTGGATGCGTGGTTGAAATACGTGACGCCACGGCGATAACCGATAAAGGCAACAAGAGCGGAAAAACCTGCCGCCAAAGCACTCCCTGGCGCCGCGACGGCGCTGCTGCCGGACGCGGTAGCTCAGCCTGTTGCTGCCAGCTCGCCGCCATCCACAGCAGAAGCAGAGCTGGCAGATCGCCGATGAAGGCTATCAGAGGCCCCGGCCAATGCCACACATTCGTACCTTGCACAGAAATCGCCACCGCGGTCCCATATAGGGCAAAGAACGCCGAAAATCGGAGATGCAGTTGGCGTAAGTCCGGAAAGCGAGATCGCAAGGCCCGATACGCATATCCCAGGGCGAGAAAGCCGTCGCGCATCAGATGCAAGAGGAGGTAGTTGTGCGCCCGCAGTTGAGGAGAAAAGCTGCTAATGGATGGTATGTAGAAAAATACCAGATAGGCGGGGAGGGTCAGAATGGCAAACTGGGTAATGTCCAAGGTTTGCAGCCACCCTATGCCCAGCGTTTCTGCGTCCTCTCTCAGTAGTAACGGCAGAGTAGATGCCAAAGCGACCAGATAAAAGACAATGGTGGTAGTCCAAAAAGCATTCGATGCTTTTTCAGGCCGGACCAGCGCAAAAGCAAGAGCTGTAATGGTAAAACTGATGGTCTCGAGAATCGCAAACACCACGACCATCAACCATAAGGTCCGCGCGAATACCTGTGAGCGACGTGAAGCTCGCCAAGCGGCTAGAGCGAGCAGCAGCGTCAGGCCACAATCGCTCAGGCTATCAAGCAAAGGACTGGGTAAGGATGCTCGAAAGGGCAGGAGAGCTAATTTGACCCCTGCCAGCGCAAACCCGGAGAGGACGATGATACCTGGTCTTTTCAAGGATGACGTCTGCGCCAAAGCATAGTACGCGGATTGTCGAAAATCAATGCTTGCCCTGCGGCTAAAGGGACAGCGCACGGTAACCTCAGTAACCACCCCCAGATTGCCGTCGATAGAAAGTCCTCAACTCGTACTCTTAATTCCGGGTTGGGTAGCCACTGGTTCGACCAGTTCGACTTGAACGGATTTGACCGTTCAGGAAATCATTCCCCAGGTGGCCTGGATAAGACACGCTCTAAATATCCCGTAAACTGCTAACATTGCTGCATTCGCCTCCTGATCCAGGGCTTCTGCTGCTGATGGCCTGAACCATTCATGCGGGCAGCTACCCCGGCGACTAAAGGAGTTGTCCACCATGGGCCGTCTACTGCCGATCTCCTTGTTCTTATTGGTCTGCATTTATCCTGGAAGCGCCCAGCAGGCGCCCTACACCTTGCCGCTGCCGCAGCAGGACAATCCCGAAAACTCAGCAGTCTATAAATCCGCCACGGTGCTTAAGTACACCAGCCGTTTAATTCTTGTGGACGTGATAGCCAGCGATCACAAAGGCGATCCGGTGCGTGATCTGAAAGCGGAAGATTTCACTCTCACCGAAGATGGCGACAAACAGGAGCTTCGGGTCTTCGAATTCCAAGCGCCGCCTGATAGCAGCACGGTACGCGCATCTGCGGTCGCGACACCTCTTCCCAAGCCGGCTGACAATGTATTTACCAATGCTCCTCGCTATAACGTGACCCGCGCCTTGAACGTGCTGTTGCTGGATGCTTTGAACTCAAAGAGCAGCAATCAGACTTATGCCCGAGAGCAGATGATCAAGTTCCTGGAGAAACTGCCTCCTGGCCAACCCTTTGCCGTTTACGTTTTGGGCTCCAGGTTGAGCCTCTTGCAGGATTTCACCAGCGATCCAGCGGTACTCAAGAAGGTGATCACCAACCTCAAGGGACAAGCTTCCCCGGTATTGAACCAGCCCGCCGCGAATGGCCGATCTCTGGATCAGTTGCCGGCCGGCGCGGCGCTTGAATATATGAGCATGTTTCCGCAGATGCTGGCCCAGGTAAGGCAGTTCCAGCAGGACAACATCGTGATGCAAGACGACTTCCGGCTTCGACTCTCGCTGGCTGCGATGAACTCACTGGCGCGCACCCTGGCCGGTTATCCGGGCCGCAAGAACCTCATCTGGCTATCAGAAAGTTTTCCTCTCTCTGTTCTCCCCAATAACACCTATCCCCAGAGTGGTGAGGCGGGCGTTAATGCTATTCCCGCGCACGGGCTGGACAGCAGGGACTACACCGCGGATGTCGCCCGCACCACCAGCATGCTCACCGATGCCCAGGTCGCCGTGTATCCAGTAGATATTCGCGCTCTGGTGGGGAACGAGTTCTATTCTTCACTGAGCAACACCAGCCAAAGCACCGGGGACTATCTGGGACGTGTGACCACTGCGCGATCCTCCACGGCAACTGGCCCAGCGGAGGCCAGAAACCAGATCAGCGATGAATTGAATGTGACCTCCAATGAACTTCTGGCGGTGCACAGCACCATGAATGAACTGGCAGACAGAACCGGAGGCAAGGCTTACTACAATCGCAATGAAGTTGAGAGTGCCATTCGCCGCACCATCGACGATGGTTCTGTCTATTACACTCTGGGATATTACCCGGCAAACAAAGACTGGAATGGAAAGTTTCGCAAGATCAACGTGAAGGTCCAGCGCTCCGGCATCAAACTGCATTACCGCGTGGGATACCTCGCCATGGATCCCCAGGCTTATGCCAAACTGGATGCAAACCAGCGGGCCGCGGAATTCGGGCAGGCTTTGAGCCTGGAGTTTCCAGCCTCCACGGCATTGGTGTTTCAGGCGCGCGTCTTCCCGCCTTCTGCACAAACCAATAATAAGGTCCGGGTCAGCTTCACCATTGACCCTCACCAGATCAGCTTTGAGCAGGCGGATGGGCTGCAACACGCATCAGTGGATTGTGCCATCGCGGCGTACACGGTGCAGGGCGAACCCATCAAGGCGGAAGGAGGAACTTCAAGCGCTGCGCTCAAGCCCGAGCCGTTCGCGACCATCATGAATAGCTTCTTTCCCTGCCAGAGACAATTGGCGCTCCCGCCGGGTGAATACCTACTGCGCCTGGGAGTGCGGGACAACCGCACAGGACTCATCGGGACAGTCAATGGCTCGGTCACGGTGCCGCCGCTCACGGCGCAACCGATAGACAGCAAATAGCAACTATCGTCTCAGTATGTGGGATGACTAGCCCGGACTTAGCATTTTGCGACACGGACTTCAGCGGATCTGCCGCGTACAATCCCTGGAGATCGTAGCCAGGATTTTCGCCACACCGGAGAGGAAGAGTAGGCTATCATCGTATTGAGATGCACGCCACCATTACAGTTTCAAAAGAAGACTATCTCAAAGCCATAGCCGAAGCGGAGGCCGAAGGGGAGACGGTGATTTCCGCTACTTTGGCACACTGGCTCTCTGTGACCCGCCCGGCCGTTACTACCGCCCTCAAACGATTGGCCAAAGATGGTTTAGTCCGTGTCAGCAAAGATGGAAGAGTTCAGCTTACTTCGGATGGGCGCGGCATCGCCGAACGCACCATTGTCCGTCATCATTTAATCGAACGCATGCTGACGGAGATTTTCGGTATGCCCTGGTATGAAGTCCACGATGAGGCGGAACGTCTGGAGCATGCCGTATCTCCTGCTTTTGAAAAAAGACTGATAGAACAGCTTGGTCACAAAGACCTGTGTCCCCACGGCAATGGTTTGACCATGCGCAGCCCGGCAGAACGTCGCAAGCGGGGGATGCGGCTTCTGACCGAAGCGGACGCCGGTTCGAGCTATAAGATCACCAGCGTCTATGAGCGCGACCGCAAACTTCTGGAGTTCTTTGAGAAAGAGGGCATCCGGCCCGGCGTTCGCGTCAGCGTTGAAGCCTGCAACTACGATGGCACAGTCTCTTTGTCCGTGGGCAAACGCCAGATTCGCCTCGGTGCATCGGCCACGGACAAGCTCTGGGTCACTAAAGCCTAATATCGTCCCTTCTGTTTACCACAGTTAACAACTTATGGTATATTGAGCTTCTCAGGCGTTCGGAATGCCGGGAGTAATAAGCTATGTGCTCGCCCTTCGAGACGGTGCAGTCCCTCTCCCGCCTGCTGTTTTTCGTGGTAGCCGCAGCGTTCCTGGTTCCCGCAGGAGCCTTGGCCCAGGGCGAGACCACCAGCGCCATTATGGGCGAAGTTAAGGATGCGACGGGTGCGCTCCTGCCGGCGGCAAGCGTGGCGATTACGAGCGTTGAGACCGGCCTGAAACGCAGCGTGAAAACCGATGGCGCAGGCCGCTTCAGTTTTCCTCAGCTCCGCCCAGGCAGTTACTCTGTGAGGGTGGAAGCCGCAGGGTTTGCTCCGCAACAAGTGGATAATGTATTTGCGGGATTGGGACAGAGGCAGACGGTCAATTTCGCCCTGAAGGTGGAGCAAGCCAGCCAGACCGTCGAGGTCAGCGGACAAACTCCCTTGATCAGTCCGGCCAATGCCAACACCTCCACAACCTTCAATGCCCGCTCCCTGGAAGACCTGCCCAATCCCGGCGGTGATCTGACCTATCCTTTGCAGTTTGCGACTGGCGCCTTGATCAATACCGCAGGCAGCAGCAACGACTTTGTCGGCGGGACGAATGGCTTTGGCAACGTGGAATTCAATGGGCTTCCCGCGCTTGCGAACGGCTACATCGTCGATGGCCTGGAGACCAATGACCCGGTCACCAACCTCAACAGCGGTCTCTCAACCAACCTAGTGCTTGGGCTGAATTCGATCTCGGAAGTCACGGTCAACACGCTCTCCTATTCCGTGGATCAAGGCCGGTACGGGGCATCACAAGTCAACTATGTCACCAAGTCTGGCACCAAGCAATTTCATGGGAATCTTTACGAGTTGTGGAATGGTTCCATTCTGAACGCCGCGGACTACTTCACCAATGCCACGCCCGGCAACCACAAGCCACGTTCGAATGTAAACCATTTTGGAGGCAGCCTGGGCGGACCCATCGTGCAAGACAAACTCTTCTTTTTCTTCGATAGCGAATGGACGAGAATCGCTCTGCCCATCGTCTCCACCGTAACTGTTCCCAGCCCGGCATTTCAGCAGTACGTGGTGCAACAACTCCCTCTGGGCGGCGTTGACTCAGTGACCGGATTGCACTATGCTTCCGCGCCGCAACTGGTGCCGTTCTATCAGAAGATGTTCTCGCTATATGGAAACACCACTGGGACTCCTCTCACTGTGCTCGGATGTCCGTTCAACTCCGATGGCAGTTCGGCATCCGGCAAACCGCCGAATGGGAACGGTTGTGCGAATCGCAGAGGCGTTTCCCATTCCAGCGACGATCGGGAACAGGTGCAGACGGCCCGCGTCGATTACAACATCACCTCGAAGGATACAGCCTGGTTTCGTTTTCAGGCTGACACCGGAGTACAAGCCGCCTATACCGATCCTGTTAATCCCCTGTTTAACGCGGCCTCGCCGCAGCCTCTATACTCCTTTGCCGCGGGACATACTCACGCGTTTTCACAGAACGTCGTGAACTATTTCAATCCGGCATTTTCATGGTATGAGAGCCTGTTCCGTCCCCAGGACTTTCAGAAAACACTCTTGGCGTTTCCTATTGTGTTGCAGGGAAGCGGGGCGAATGCGCCCTTTACAACCATAGGCGGGCTCGACAATAACTGGATCCAGGGCCGGCGGGCCTCTCGATTTTTCCTGAATGATAATCTTGCCTGGAATCGTGGTGCTCACGAACTGCGATTTGGCGCCAATACGCGGATTTTTCGACTGAATGACTTCGATTTTGGCCAGGGTACTGTGCCGGCCGTAACTTACACCACTCTGCCGCAGTTCATCTACGGCGTGGCTTCCACCGCGACCAGGACCTTTACTCTTGCGCCCAATGAGCCGGTCAGTTTCCTCAATCTTGACTTCTACGCCCAGGATACGTGGAAGGTGACGGCGAAGCTCACCTGGACATTCGGTCTGCGCGATACGTTCAATTCAAACCCGGAGAACCCGCATCAACAGATTGCCCGGCTGAGCGGATCGTTTGCCTCGATTTCTCATGACGTCAACCAACCTCTGAATGCCCTGATTCAGACTGGTCTCGGTCATCTGTTCTCTTCCACGCCTATTGCCATCCTTCAGCCCAGAACGGCAATTGCGTGGCAGCCGCGAAAAGATTTGGTGTTTCGGGCCGGCTTTGGCATTTTCAGCGACATTTTGCCGGGAAGCATCGCCGACCTGATCGGCTCCAACCCTCCCTATGTGAGGACTTTTCAAGGCGGGCTGCTGGGCACGGTCGGCGGCACAGCTATAGCGCCAGGGGTCCCAGGCAGCGCGGTTGACGCTACTTTGGCTGCGAATCAAATCTTTGGCGCGGGATTCCAACAGGGGCAGCTTTCCTGCGTATCGTCAATGTCCAGTGCAGCCTCCTGTCTTCCTCCGGTGAGCATCACAGCGGTCCCGGAGGGCAAGCTCCATGCGCCGTATTTTATGGAATGGAGTCTGGGCATGGAGCGCCAATTTGGAACAAGCACTGCGGTGAAGGCGCAGTATGTTGGCACGCGCGCCGTCGATCAACCCTACGTCACACAGGTAAATGGCTTTCAGACGGTCTGCCAGGGCTGCTTTGCGCCCTTGCCTTTCCTGCAGGCGCCCGATCCAAGGTTCGGAGCTGTGACCCAGCTCTCCACTGGAGCAGGCAGCAACTACCATGGCTTGCAGCTCACGGCCATCAAGCGCCTGGCGGGCGGCCTGCAAGGGCAGGTGAACTACACCTGGAGCCACTGCCTGGATGAAGTCTCAAATGGCGGCTTTCTTCCATTTTCCGGCGGAGCAATTCTCTCGCCTCTTCCGGGTGAGCTCGCTCGCAATTACGGTCCCTGCGACTATGACATTCGGCACAATCTCACCGCCCAATACGTTTACCAGTTGCCGATGAAGATACATAACCATTCTCTTGGATACGCACTGAACGGGTGGCAGATTGCAGGCGTCGTGTTCTGGCACAGTGGTGTGCCGTTCTCCGTCCTGAGCACGCCCTATTCAGCCAATGGCAACGGCATCGTGCAAGGCGCTGGACCGCAGTTTGCCAATATCGTGCCCGGCGTGCCGCTCTATCAGCACCATCCTATTCCGGGCGTGACGCAACCGGGCACCATCCAGTGGCTCAATCCAGATGCCTTCACCTCGGTGGTAGATCCCACTACAGGCGCTTGTACCGGTGGTGATAGTCCTCAGAACTGTCAATTCGGGAATCTTGGCCGCAATGCCCTGCGCGGCCCGGATTTCTTCTGGAGCGACTTTTATCTTACGAAATGGTTTCGAGTGACGGAGACTCTGAAGCTGCGGTTAGAGGCCCAGTTCTTCAACCTTTTCAATCATCCGAATTTTGCGCTGCCGGGCATGATGTTAGCTGGCATCCCCGGGAAACCTTCTACGCAGACGGGCTTTGGCGCACTCACGTCCACTACGT
>DATDGH010000914.1:0-2772 GCA_036522215.1 Candidatus Angelobacter sp.
TGATAGAAGTTATTGTGCAAAAAAAACCAGTGTTTTGTCTTTTTTTTTTGCAAATCGGCAGAAACACATCAGAGCCCAGTTTAATCCGAATCTCAGGCACAATCATAACGCACAAACAGAGCTGAAGGCCGGAGTCGTGAGTTTCATACTTTGCGAAAAGGGCTCGGTTTAGAGAGAATCAGGGTGTTATGCGAGCGATTACGAGAGTTTTGTTGTCGTTGTGATACAGGCTGCATGGCCCTCGCCGAGAATTTGGTAATTGAGTAATTGGGTAACTTGTCTCTCAGGCCTGCGGTCCGCGAAGGCTCATGGAAATCGGTTGCGGTTGTTCACAAACCAGGAGTGCGCGCCGTTGGCGCGGAGACGGTCCTCCACCCCGCCACGCGAAGCGCGCGTCGGGGACCCCGGTGCTGAGCACCGTCTGTACGGATTAGATTTTGGATGATTTTTGGCCCGGTGATTGAAAATTAAAAGCAAAGCTCCCGATGCTAAACGGGGCTATCGAATCATGACCGTGCGAAATCCTTACTCAAGATGGTTTTTAGCGGCCCTTCTCTGGCCTGTTGTCTTACTGCTCTTTGCCACGGTGGGTGCACAGGAATCGCTAAAGGACTTGCCGAAGCCTGATCTGCTCCTGTTCAACGCTCATGTCCTCACCATGAATCGCGGCCAGCCTGTCGCGGAGGCCATTGCCATTCGGGAGGAACGCATCATCTGGGTGGGCAGCAATAAGGAGGCACAGAGGCTCTTCGGCAATAAAGTGCGCAGTGTGGACCTTCAGGGCGCAACCGTGCTGCCGGGAATCATCGATGCCCACACTCATCTGGCCGAACTGGGAAAGAGTCTCCTGCGGCTCAACCTTAAAGACGCAGCAACGCCGGAAGCAGCCATCGAGCTGGTGAAGAAACAGGTTGCCACGGCTGCGCCGGGTGAATGGATTCTGGGCTGGGGTTGGGACGAAGGCAAGTGGGCCTCAGCTTATCCCGATAACCAGGGGCTCAACCGTGTTTCGCCCAATAATCCCGTATTGTTGACCGGTCTGCACAGCTTTGCCGGCTGGGCCAACAAAACTGCTCTTCAACTGGCGGGCATCAGCAAAGAAACTCAGGACCCGGAGAACGGCAAGATCGTCCGCGATGAAAAGACCGGGGAGCCTACCGGAATACTGCTGAATCACGCACAAGACCTGGTGGAGCGGCACATCCCGCCCATGTCAGTGGAGCAATTGAAGAGGGCCATAGAGTTGGCGGCGCGTGAATGCGTTCGCAATGGATTGACGTCAGTCCATGAAGCCAGAGTTTCTGCGGCCATGCTGCAGGCATTGCGCGAGTTGGTTCGTGAGGGACGCATGCCGCTGCGGGTCTATGTGATGTTGGATGGAGCGGAGCAGGCGCTGGTGAAGGAGTGGCTGGCGCGCGGCCCGGAGATTGACTCGCATCATCGCTTGACCATCCGCGCCTTCAAATTGTTTGCCGATGGCGCTTTGGGGTCGCGCGGAGCGGCGTTGTTGCAGCCCTACAGTGATGCGCCCGGGACCAAGGGCCTGATTACCACGCCCGAATCACAGGTTTACAGCCTCACACGCAGCTCTCTGCAAAGGGGATTTCAGGTTTGCACGCATGCGATTGGCGACGCCGCCAATCGCATGGTACTGGATGCTTATGAGCGGGCCTTGCAGGAGGTCCCCCAAACACAATCTCAGGGCGCGCGCTTGCGGGTGGAGCATGCCCAGGTGCTTGCGCCGGAAGACATCCCACGTTTTGCCAAACTTGGTGTGATTCCTTCCATGCAGCCTACGCATTGCACCTCAGACAAAGCCTGGGCGGAAAAACGGCTTGGGCCGGAGCGGGTGAAGGGCGCGTACGCCTGGCGGCGATTGCTTCAAACAGGTGTTCACCTGCCGCTGAGTTCAGACTTTCCGGGTGAGACCTTGAATCCTTTCTACGGCATCTATGCCGCCACCACCCGGCAGGATCCGCAAGGAAATCCAGCGGGAGGGTGGTATCCGGAGCAGAAGTTGACATTGGATGAAGCCCTGAAAGGCTATACCGTGGAAGGCGCGTATGCTGAGTTTGAGGAGAAGAACAAAGGGTCAATCGAATCCGGCAAACTGGCAGACCTCACGGTGATTTCAGCAGATATTTCCAGGATTCCTGCGAAAGATATTCTGTCCATCAGAGTGCTGAAGACGTTTGTAGGGGGAAAGCTGGTGTTTCAAGCCAGGGAACAGGTCACAGGTGATAGGGAACAGGTTACAAGCGAGTAGGAATGCATTCACGTGAGCGGACGCGGAGGGTGATCGCTGACTACCATGTGAATGGTTCCGAGACGTATTCGCAAACGGAAAATATTCTTGCGGCGTGAAAGATGCAGTGAAAATGATCGTTGGACAACAGGGTCATCGCTCCCTGCCACATCATAGACTTTCAAAAAGCCGGTCCAATACCAAAACAAAATCGGTGAAATCTCTGCCATTTGTGCCAAGCGCTCGATGACGGCGGAGGATTTCACACCCGAATAATTGTGTTCCTCTTTCTGAATCCATGCCACCAGATCTGGTCTGCTTGCGGCAAGAACTTCCAGGTCAGGCAGCTCACAGTCCGACAGAAGATCAATCTTTGGAATCGGAACACGAGCCGTGGCCACCAACAGACAATTGCAATATGCCTCTTCACGTTGCCAATCGCTGACTTGTGCCACAATGGAAATTGAGTGTACCAGAGACTGGTTGATTTACCCCGCATTTGGCATGAATTAAGACTGGCAAAATCT
>DATDGH010000915.1:0-2351 GCA_036522215.1 Candidatus Angelobacter sp.
GGGTATCAACGCTTACAGGTCTGCCGCTGGAGAGCGTACGCGTGCTCTTTGTTCGCGGCTCAGGCTGCTACGGCTTGAACGCTGCCGACGCGGTTTCTTTTGATGCAGCGCTGCTTTCGCAGGCCGTGCATCGGCCGGTTCGCGTGCAACTCACGCGACAGGACGAGTTCATCTCCGAAAACTACGGTTCTGCATGCGTGATCGAACAGCAGGCTGGGCTCGATGCCAACGGTGCCATCGTTGTTTGGGACTGCGAGACGTGGTCGGTATCGCGCGGCGGAAGACCAGGATATGACAAGCCGGGAAATGTAATCACTGGAATGCTGGCCGGCTTTGATCCGGAAACCATCGTTCCCCAGAAGGCTGCCGAGCCGCGCGGAGAGCTAAGGAACCGCAGCAACGCAGTCCCTTCGTATATGGCCGGATGTATTCAGGGCAAATGTGGCGGACTAGGTTCAGTCCGCAGCGAACGTGTACTCACTCATACCGTAAACTCGCCCTTCTTTACTGGACCATTGCGCTCGCCGTTGCGCCTGCAAAATACCTTCGCGCACGAATGCTTCATGGATGAGATCAGTGCCCATGCCCAGGCGGACCCGGTGGCTTATCGGCTGCAGCACCTGAAGGATCCTCGGATCATCGATGTGGTAAAAGCCGCGGCCAAGGCGGCGAACTGGGATGCGCGTCCTTCACCCAAACCCATCACCAATCTCGCCCAGGTCGCCACCGGACGCGGCATCGCCTGCATCGCCTATGAAGGCGATAACGGCTACGCCGCCATGGTTGCGGAGGTTGAGGTTGATCAGGCAAGCGGCGCAGTGCAGGTCAAGCGATTTGTCGTCGCTCTCGATTGTGGGCCTATCTCCAACCCCGATGGCTTGCGCAATCAGAGCGAAGGAGGAGCATTGCAGGGAATGAGCCGCGCGCTGGGCGAGGAAATCACCTGGGACAATCACAAAATCACTTCCGTCGACTGGCAGAGTTATGGCACGCAATGGTTGGGAATTCAGGTGCCGGTCGTCGAGATCGTTCTCATTGACCGCCCGGCAGAGAAGGCATGCGGCGCGGGAGAGACAGCAATCACACTCTCGGCCGCAGCCATTGGCAACGCCATCTTCGACGCCACGGGCGCGCGATTGCGCGAGGTGCCATTCACACCCGACCGCTTAAAAGCAGCGCTGTCTTTGCATAGGATAGATGGATTGATGCTAAAGAGCGATCTCGAATCCCCCGACTTTCGTTTGCCGCTCAGCTCTTTTTCACTGAAAACCTTCTGAACAGCACGCTATAGTAGGTTCTATGTCAAGGCAGATCCTGTCGTTGATTGCCTTGTTTTGGGCCATACCATTCACCTTCGCCCAGAACCAACCGAGTCCGGCGACGCCAATTCAAGTAAACACTTGTCTGTTGGAGACCGACCCAAACGCCTACGATGGGAAGCTAGTTGAGTTGCGTGGGCGGATCTATGTTGGCAAATTCGATTTTGTGGTCGATTCCATCTGTAAGCCGCACGGCTATGGGCGCGTCTGGCTGGACTTTGGCGGGGATGTCTTATCACCCGAGGACTTTTGGGGCATCTCCTCGTCTCTACCCAAGAAGAAGGGAGTTGATATTCGGGTGCGGGGCGTCCGTGTTTCTTTGGTGCACGATGCCCTGATGGACCGGTTCATGAATGACGTCGTTGCCATTCGCCTGCGCAAGCCAAATCATGATGGTTGCGGGTCGGAATGCCTGTTCTACGACGTCTCTGCAACCCTGCGTGGAAGGTTCTTCTCTGGGGCGAAGGGCGGGTTTGGGCTCGAAGAATGCTGTCATTTGCTGGTCATTGAGAAAGTTGTAGATCTCTCATCCCGGCGGACCACTGTGCCCGCAGGCGGCGAATTTGAATGTACCCGAGATCGTTGGCAGCCCACGGAAGAAGAATTGAAGGCACTCTCAGCAATTCCAGGATGTTCGCTGCGGGCAAATTTTAATAATTGCTATGTCGTTCTCGCCCGGCACTGGGGCGAGACTATCAAACCGGAGGGTGGACTCAAGTCTCAAGGCCCCTGGATGTCGCGCGACATGATGCTGTCCTACAAATTCGGCGGCGGGTTTATCTCCGGACGTGATCAAAAAATTCAGATGACCCCCTCGAGTTCAGTTGTCCGTGAAGTGTGCCATGCCCGCTCAACGCCAGCCCCTCGCACAGACCATGTCTATTGTGACTTCTCCCGGTTGTACGATCTGCGAGGCCAGAATGCTGGGCCAGCTTTGCCAAAGGGCAATGAACCTTTGCGATCATCGGATATGGCACAGGTGGCCGGGCTGGCCGTCCAGGATTTAGGTCGATTGTGGAAACCAGCTACCTC
>DATDGH010000916.1:0-3295 GCA_036522215.1 Candidatus Angelobacter sp.
CCTTAAGCGTTCCTGAATCCCGAAGGAGACCGCATGAGGAAAGTGTTGCTCATCGCCGCCACGCTCTTGTTTTCCTTAACCGCGTTCGCCCAGACCAACGAAAGCCAAACACCACGCAGGAAGATTGGCCTGGTGCTGGAAGGTGGCGGGGCGCTGGGCCTGGCGCACGTGGGCGTGATTGAGTGGCTGGAAGAGAACCATATTCCCGTGGACTACATCGCCGGCACCAGCATGGGCGGGCTGATTGGCGGGATGTATGCCATGGGATACAGTCCGAAGGAAATTCGTGACACCGTCGCCCTCATTGATTGGGATGCAGTTCTCTACGACCGCATTGATTATGGCGACTTGCCTTACCGGAGGAAGCAGGATCGCCGCACCTATCCCAACACGCTGGCATTTGGATTGCGAAAAGGGTTTCGCTTGCCGGAAGGTTTCAATGCCGGTCATCGCGTCGGCCTGATTCTGGACAACATCACCCGGGACTACTCCAATCTGCAAAGCTTCGATGATCTCCCAATTCCCTTCCGTTGTGTCGGAGTCGACATGACTACAGGAACAAAAGATGTGTTTGGCAGCAAACATATAGCGGAGAAGGAAACTGTTCTGGCAGAAGGATCGCTGAGCCAGGCATTGCGTTCCACCATGTCCTTGCCCGGTTTCTTCAGCCCGGTGCGTGGCGGAGGCAAGGAGCTCTATATCGACGGCGGCGTGCTGGATAACCTGCCGGTGGAAGTGGTGGAAGAGATGGGAGCGGACATCGTGATCGCCGTCCATCTCGATAAGGGCAGCTTTGATCCGACGAAGGATATTTCCCTGTTGGATGTCGTATTCCGCACAATCTCTGTGGTGGTGGCATCGAATGAGAACACCAGTTTGGCCAGGTTGAAAAAGGACAAAGACGATTTTGAAGTTGATGTTTCCCTCAAAGATTTCAAGAACAGCGACTATGAGAAGCGCGACAAGTTGAGAGAGCAGGGCCACCAGGCTGCGGAAGCCAATCTCAAGAAGCTGCTGGCCCTGCAACTCTCTCCGCAGGATTGGGAGAGCTACGCTCAAGCCAGAGACCAGAAGAATTTGCGTAAGCGCAAAAGCTCGCCGGAAAAACCGGCTGTTCAGGACATTGCCGTGGCTGATCCCCTGCTTCAGCAGGAAATTCGTCATGGCCTCTCTGACTACAAAGGCAAGCCCTTCGAAGAGAAGCAAGTCGGGCAACTGGAAGGAGAACTCAACCGCATCGCCGGCGCCGGCAGAATCGAGCGCCTGGGATTTCGCCTGGTCGAGCGCAATGGCCAACCGGACCTGGTGATCACGGCAACGAAACGCGCTTCCACGGTAGACGTAGTCCCGGTAGTGGCCATCGATGGCAGCGACTATCGCAGCCCCATCTTCACGTTGGGAGCGCGGGTCACACTGTTTGATGTTGGCGGAATCGGATCAGAATGGCGTTCCGACGCGCTGCTGGGTTCACAGTACGGACTGGCCAGCGAGTACTACCATCCACTTCGGGCATTCGGGAACTGGTTTGTCGCTCCCCAGATCACGGCTGAGACCCTCCCTTTTGATATCTACAAGCGTCTGACTCCCATCGCGAACTACGAACTGCGGACCCTTTCCGGCACCTTCGATCTGGGTTACAACTTCAATCGCGACGCCCAATTGCGCGTCGGTTACGAAGGAGGCGCGACCAAACTGTCTGAGACGATTGGCACGCCGCTGTTTCCTTTCTCGTCCAGCCGCATTGGCACAACTTCCTTGAAGTTCTCACTCGATAAACTGAAGTTCACGTTGCACAAGCTGGAAGCGCCGGTGGCGCCGCGTGATGGGATGGAGCTGAACTCAAAATTTCAGTGGCACGATAGCTGGTTGGGCTCCAGGCATCACTTCCCGACTGCCGAAGCCGACCTGGGACTGTTCAAATCCGTGAACCCGGCCGGCTCACTTTACTTAAAGGCTTCTGCAGGCTCCACGCTGGGATTTACCAATGATGGGTTGCCCAGCTTCAGTCTGGGCAGTCCTCTGCGCCTGGCGGCATATGGAACCAATGAACTGCTTACCAATCAATTTATTTACGCGCGCGCAGGCTATGTGCATCGGGTGTTCGTCTCTGACTCACTTCTGGGAGGTGGTATCTACGTCACTGGATCCTACGAACTGGGCAAAACCTATGGTCTCACCGGAGCACCTTCTTTGCCCATGGATGCCACTGCGGGTGTGATTCTGGACTATGCTGTGGGACCGATCTTCCTGGGCGGCAGCGTAGGCGAGGGCGGACACAAGAAGCTCTTCTTCTATTTGGGGAAATTGTTTTGAAAGAAGAATCAGTAGACGCTCACCACCTGTTAGTTAGGTTTTGGTTTTTCTTCCGATCACGCGCGATCACCCGATGACGGCGATCACCCGATTGCGAACACGACAAAAATGCCGGAAAGCAGTTAATGCTTTTATGAACTACACCGTCAGCCTAGCGACGTGCCCTTCTTCAGCAAGGAGATCTGGCCGGCATGGTACACAGCATGCTGCGTAGTGCCTTGAAACAGGTGATAGAAGTCGTACTTCCTTCCCGGAACGGTTGCTGCCAGGCGTTTGTCGCCGAATGCCTTGATAGCCTCCACAAGTTCCATGTGGTTATCAAAAAATGATTGCAGCGCCTGCTTCCAGGCCGCTTCGCCGGTCTGCGTCACCAGCGGCCAATCCAGTTCTTTCGGCATGGCCGGCCAGGCCGGAATGGGCGTGCCCTGTATGGCGCCCAGGCCAAACTTGACCCAGGCGTCAACGTGAAGGACCAGCTCCCAGATGGAATGGGCTTTCGCGATAGGATGGGCTTCAGCCTGCCTGGCCGTTACCCCGTCAAGGATCTCGCGTAAAGAGTCTCCAAACCAGGCCTCACCGTTAATCGTAGAAGCCAGTTGCTCAGCGATGTGGTTGCACTCGGTATTCATGAAATCACAGATGATAACGGTTCGCTCAACGGCTCACAAATTTTCCGGGCTTTTACCTGGATATCTCGCGGTTTCACTTATACATTGCAATATAATGTACTTTGTATTATAAAGCACATCCATTGGCAGCGAGGTGCACGTCCATGTTGAAGATAGGTTGCGTATTTCATCCTGACCGCCGGGAAGGTTTGCTGTGATCGCCCACCGGAGCCGTCTGCTGCGAGTCAAGCTGATGCTTCCGGCCCTGACTGAGGCGACCAGCCCTTATTGGCGGCCGATTAAATATTCGCTCTTCCCTCCTCTGGGACTGGCCACGCTGGCGGCTTACCTGCATCCCGATGACGAAGCCGAGG
>DATDGH010000917.1:0-1723 GCA_036522215.1 Candidatus Angelobacter sp.
TGATTTTCTGGGTAAAGTCGCCCCGATCGTGGATGAGTTCGGTGTCAAAGTAGACTTTGCCGTCGCGCATTACCGCCACGATCAACGAATCTTCTTTGTCAGCATCCGGCATCTGGATGGGATTGACGGCCTTGGCCAACTCTACCGTCTGGCTGCGCTGCAACATCGGCGTGATCACCATGAAGATGATCAGCAGCACCAGCATCACGTCCACCATGGGTGTGACGTTGATGTTGGAGTTGACCTTGGCCCCTTCGTTACGAACTACGATTCCCATACTTTGCTCCTGGTCTTACCGGCGAACCAGCGTGGTCCGCTTCAGGAAATAGTCCACCAGTTCGCTGGATGAATTGTCCATCTCTACGTCAAAGGCTTCCACTTTGCCGGTAAAGTAGTTGAACATCATGACGGCAGGGATGGCGACGAACAGTCCCAGGGCGGTGGTAACCAGCGCTTCTGAAATACCGCCGGCCACCACACCGATTCCGGTGGCGCCTTTGTTTTCCGACATCTTGCGGAAGGCGTTCAAAATGCCGATTACCGTGCCGAACAAGCCTACGAACGGAGATGTCGAGCCAATGGTTGCCAGACCGCCCAGGCCGCGTTTCAGCTCGGCGTGCACGATTGCCTCTGCGCGCTCCAGGGCCCGCTTGCTGGCCTCAATTTGTTCACCCGGTATCTCAGAGGATTCGCCGTGGGCCTTGAACTCCTGGAGTCCAGCGGTCACCACTTTCGCCAGGTGGCTCTTCTTGTTGCGCTCGGCCACGCGGATGGCTTCATCCAGCTTGCCTTCACGCAGGGCGCCGGCAACGGCCGGGGCAAACTGGCGCGATTGCTTGCGTGCCGCGCTGAACGCGATCCAGCGGTCAATCATCACGCCAATGGACCATGCCGACATGATGAAGAGAATGATCACTACCGTGCGTGCAGGCCAGTTCATCTGCCTCCACAGCGAGATGGGGTCCCAGCCTACCGGAGCGTTGTCATCCTGAAAGAACCACATCGCAAGCAAATGCGACTTGGTCCACAAAAGAGTTGCTAGGTTTGCTACTAACATGAGTTAAGTTTTCCTCCTCAGAAACTTTTTAAAACCTTTTTCAATCGAGCTTGGTCAGAAGCTCTGAATGTCCGCACAAAGCGCTATCGCATTCCTTGCGTGTTGGAAACTGCCTGGATTGGGATTTCAGGGGACAGCCGGTAGAGCCTGCTGTCCCCAACTCCAAGAAAACTCAGGTCACATGTGGAACTTTACCGTGATGGTGGTTTCAACCTCTACTGACTCACCATTCAGAACCCAGGGGTTATACCTCCACTGTCTCACGGCCTCCATAGCCGCCTGAATGAGGATTGGATGCCCACTGATCGCCCTGAGGTTTTCGATGGTTCCCTGTTTACTGATTAATGCCTGCAAGACCACATCACCCTGGACGTGGGCGATCTTGGCCATCTGCGGGTAAACCGGGTCGTTACCGCCGATCTTGTGACCGTCGGCCACGCCGGAGGATATACGCAACTTCTGCGGTGTTGCCACCTTCGGCGGGGGCGCCGTAGAAGCTACCAGGCCGCCAATTACTCCGCCTGCAGATCCGCCCGGGACTCCACCCACGACTCCGCCAACTACTCCGGAGCTCGGCGGGGGAGCTTCATCTTCTTGAATCATCTGGACTTTCTTGGGGATCTTGCTGGGAGTACGCAGTTCGCCGTTGATAATTTCGCTCACCCT
>DATDGH010000918.1:0-1696 GCA_036522215.1 Candidatus Angelobacter sp.
GTGCAAAGCAGGAACGCCGAGAGGAAGAGTCGGAGCCGGGTGAGCATGTTTGTTTCCTCGAACAGATTACTTGATCATTCGCTTGCAGTGCAGTGGAAGAGCCTCTGGCCAAACACTTCTGTGTGGCAGATAGATGCGGTCTGTTATTATCGCGCCACATCCCCCAAGATGTTTTTTTGGAGGCGCAACAGTTAAATGCATCATCGCCGGGTAGCTCTTTTAGGAATATTTGCCATGGCTATATCCACATTCGCCGCTTCAGCAGTTGAAGCTCCGTCCAAATTAAAAGTTCCCGAAATCAAGTATGAAACCTACACCTTGCCGAACGGCCTTCAGGTCATCCTGACCGAGGATCATCGGCTGCCTCTGGTCGGTGTCGATCTCTGGTATCACGTTGGTCCGGTGAAGGAACGGGCAGGCCGCACGGGTTTTGCCCACCTCTTTGAGCACATGATGTTTGAGGGCTCAAAGCATGTCGGCGAAAAGGCCCACTTTAAGTACCTGGAAGCCGCCGGTGCATCGGACATAAACGGAACGACCGATTTTGACCGCACCAATTATTTTGAGACGCTGCCATCAAACCAGCTGGAGTTGGCGCTGTGGCTGGAAAGCGACAGGATGGGCTTCCTGCTGGATACTCTGGATCGCGAGAAGCTGACAAATCAGCGCGATGTGGTACGCAATGAGCGCCGGCAGAGTGTGGAAAATCAACCTTACGGTCTGGTGGATGAGGCTTTGGTGCAGGCGTTGTTTCCAAAAGATCATCCTTATCATGCCAATGTGATGGGATCGCATGCGGATGTTGAGGCGGCGAGGCTGGAAGACGTCCGGCAATTCTTCAAGCAGTATTACGCGCCTAACAATGCCACGATTGCCATTGCTGGTGATATCGATAAGGCAAAAACCAGGGCGCTTCTGGAAAAGTATTTTGGCCCAATCCCCAAAGGTCCGGACGTGCCCAAGGTTGAAGTGGTGACGCCAAACATCACTTCAGAAAAACGTATTACGATCACAGACACTGTCCAATTGCCAAAGGTGGAATTCGCATGGCTTACGCCGCAGGCATTCACGCCCGGCGACGCCGACGCTGATTTCGCCTCCTACATTCTTGGTGGAGGCAAGTCGAGCAGGCTCTACCAGAAGCTTGTATACCAGCAGCAGATCGCTCAGTCGACACAATGCTATAACCAGTCGCAGGCTCTGAGGTCGTGGACGACCTGCGAACTGGTGGCTCGGCCCGGTGTGACTGCTGAGCAGCTGGAAAAAGCCGCCAACGACGTGATTGACGAATTTCTCCAGACAGGTCCCACGCAAGCGGAGATTGACCGTGCGCGCAACTCAACGGAGTCGCGAAAGATTCGCGGGCTGCAACGAGTGGGCGGTTTTGGAGGCGTTGCTGACACGCTGAACTACTACAACCAGTACACCGGCGACCCTGGATATTTGCCGAAGGACATTGCGCGATATGACGCGCTGACCATTGCGAGCGTCCAGAGATTCGCGCAGTCGAATCTGGTTCAAAGCCAGCGAGTCACCGTGTTCGGAATTCCGGGTAAGAAAATAGTTGACGATGTACCGCGCAGCCCCGCAGATACGGACGCCAATGTAAAGATTCAGCCCGAATATTCGGCGGAGTTCGATCAGGCGCAGGCGTGGCGCAAGAGCCCGCCGCAGCCCGGGCCGCAACCAAAGCTTT
>DATDGH010000919.1:0-7236 GCA_036522215.1 Candidatus Angelobacter sp.
TGGCTCGACGGTTGTTCTCTGACTCTCCCCAGAATGAGGAAAGCCAGCCCCTTTCTTCCATGCGGTGCAGGGCGGGAAACAGAGAGCCGGGTTTCACCTGGAAAGTGCCGCGGGTGACTTGTTCGAGGCGCTGGGAGATGCCCAGTCCGTGCAGCGGCGCCAGTGCCAAAGTTTTAAGAATCAGCAAATCCAGGGTTCCCTGGAGCAGTTCAACCTGGTTGGAAGGCAAGAATAGTCTCCTATAGAACGTCTATAATAATAGCGTGCTTCTATAGAATGTCAATAGGAGAATGAAGTGAGCTGCAAGGTGGGGCGTCACTGCGGGATTTTTACCGGGGCGTGACCAACCAGTTAAAATCGGGCTATGAAATGTTTGGTTGCAGTCTTTGGCGATCCGCAGCAGCCTAATAAAAGTTTGGTGGAATCGGGACAATATGATCCCGATCCGAGGTATGCTCCGTTTCCAAGCGAGCCCGGCGATCTTATGTTGCTGTATTGCACAAGCAGTTATCAGGGGCGGCCTATGCAAATTGCCGGTATCGGCGTCGTCCTTAGTACCGATAGCACTTGGGTTAAATACCGCTGGCTTCCGTTCAAAGACGCAATCCCAAAATCGCGTATTGATGCGGGATTTGAACCGATTGATCTCCAGAAGTTTGGGAATATTCGGTTCTCAAGTCACTGGTTCTTTCAGATTTCCCTCAAATCATTCTCTGATACCGTCGCAGATCAGGAAATTGATTGGAAGAATATCTGAGCCATAAGACTGAAGGCTTTACCCCTTTTGCGTGCGTGTTCTTCGCTGCGTTTTCGATTTCTGTTTTTGTCCTTAGCCTTTTCTCTAAGAATCGTTTCCTTGGGGACTTTCATCACGGTTTTGAGAATGTTATTGAAACGTTCCCACGGTGTATTCCCCGGAACGTCTGGCGGCGGTAGTGGCTTCATGTTTCCTGCCCTTTGTCCATTGTATCGGGTTGCGGCAATTCTTTGATGGTCTGTTCACCTTGGAGCCGTCGCGCTGTGGTCGCGCGCATTTTGGTGAAGTGGTCTTCATCTTCTGTTTCGAAGCGGTGACTCTTATAAGAAATGAAATTGAACACACACCACGCTTTGTGGCATGATTTTTATCGTGTCAAAGCACCACAGACACGCGCACCATAAGAAAGATGAGCCAAAGTCGAAGTTGCTCAAGCTCTCTGCGCCGATAACTCTGATCGTCATCCTTGTGTACGCAGCGCGGTCGGTGGTCCATACACGCTCAACAAACCTAGCAGTGGGGATTGCCATTGCGGGAGCGGCAGCAGTGCTCTGGATAATATACCCCCGTAAGGGTCGCTAATCACTCTCAAGCGGAATCGGCGAGTCCTCAAATATGGTTCCAGTCTTGAGAGTGAAGGTCGGACTTGGATGTTTGGCGTAACATTTCCAGCGACGGGCCTTGGCGAGATAGCTGACGTTCTCGGAATCGCAAGTAGGGCATTTCACCTTTTAATTACTAACTACTGCTTTTATCTCATCAGCATCACTTCCGTGGATTTGATCAGGGCAGACGCGATCTGGCCCGTCTCCAGGCGCATCTCCCGCGCCGCGTCGGCGGTGATGATGGAGGTGAGGTGCTGACCGGCAATGGATAGCGTTACCTGGGCTATCAGGCCCTCAATTTTCAGCTCAACGATACGGCCTACCAGTTGGTTGCGGCCGCTGATTTTCCTGAAGTTCTGTCTACGGCTCTGGACAGGAGTCCGCCGGGGCACAGCCGGCAGAAGGCGGTCAATCTCACTCTCTGGAATGCGGTGGTGCCCGCCCTGGGTCTTGATGGTCTTGACCTTGCCTTTATAGATCCATTGCTTGAGCGTGGGATAACTTACACCCAGGACTTTGCACGCGTGACGAACAGGATAAAGCTTCGGCCGTGAAGGGTCCTTCATATGCGTTTTCTACTCCTGTTTTGACAGTCTCGCAATGCTTTAAACCGATAACGTCGACTCATACTCTGTTTTGCGTACAACGACTAGAGTGGCGCCAGCAATGATCGTAACAATGGCGTTGCCGGAGCGCTGCACAGTTCCTGCCAACTGCCCTGTTGCACGATTTTTCCCTGTTCCAGCACCACTGCCTGCCGCGGACACAACCGTTTCAAGACCTCAGCCTGATGATCGACGGCAATCATACTGAAGCCCATAGTTTGACTCCAGTAAACCAGATCATCAATCAGCTCACGCACCAGTTGCCGGTCCAGCCCCGCAAAGGGCTCATCCAGCAGCACCAGGGGCGGCTTGCGGGCCAGCATTCGGGCCAATCCTGCTCGCCGTGCCTGGCCTGCGGAAATCAACGACGCCGGAGCATTCCATACCGGCCCCAATTGCAGCCGCTCCCGCAACGTGGCAATCCAATCAAGTTGTTGTTTTTCCCGCTCCTGACTCTTGTGGATGCCAAAGCAGATGTTTTCTCTCACACTTAAATGCGGAAAAAGGCCAGGGTCCTGGGTCAAATATCCGATCGGTCTTTTATGCAAGGGAAGCGAGGGCGGATAGAACCGGAGATTTTCCAGTTCCACCAGGCCATCGTCCGGTTCCTCAAGTCCGGCGATGCAAGCCAGCACCGTGCTCTTGCCCGCTCCTGAAGCTCCAAACAAGCCTACTGAGTCGCCCGTCTCCAACTCCAGCGAGACGCTGATGTTGAGTTCCCGGCGCTTCTTGTTGATTTGAGCTTTAAGCATTGCGTCGTCGTTGTGCCAGCACGTGAATGAGCCAGGGGAACGGGAGGGCAATGGCGAGAAATACCACGAGCAAAGGCATCACCGCCGGCAATCCAAAACTTTCAAGATTCACCCAAAGCTGGACCGGCATTCCTGAAGGATAGTATGCCGTAACCACCACGGCGCCGAATTCACCAATCGCCCGGACGAAGGCGAGGCTGAGCGCCACAGCCAATCCCAAACGCGAGAGTGGCAGCGTCACCCGCAGAAATACTCTTAGCGGAGTCAGCCCCAGCAGTGCCGCTTGTTTTTGCAGCATCACCGGAACCGCATCCAGGGCAGCCACGGCTCCAAGTACGTAGTATCCCATGCCCACATAAACTTGCGTGGTTACAAACGCGGTGGCGCTGTTGGTCATCACAATTCCGTAATGCTCCAGCCATGCTCCCACTGATCCGTAGGGGCCAAAGGCCAGCGTCAGCAGGATTCCCAAAGCCAGAGGCGGCAGGAGGATCGGCACCAGCAATAGCGCTTGCCACACCAGGCGCTCGCGCAGCCGGCAGCGGGCGATATAGGCTGCTACCGGCGTACCCAGGGCAACAATAATCACCATGGCCAGGCCGGTAAGCGATAAAGATACGCGGACGGAAGACAGTGCCGGCCCACGCACCTCCGGGCCCCACTGCCACGGACCAATACGCGCAAATAATGCGGTGAAGGGATAAAGCAAGGCTGCGGCGAACACTGCGGCTCCCGCCCTCGCCATCCAGCGACGCTCAATTCTCATGCGTCAAGGGCAGATGCCTCTCCCGGCGGATCGTAATTGTATCGACGGAAGATGCCCTGCGCCTCGTCCTTCCTCAGCCATTCAGCAAATGCGGTTGCGCCTTTGCCATTGAGAGCGTCCTTGAGCACGGCACAATAGTAGATCAGCGGCTCGGGTGTATAAGTCTTGCCGGCTAGGGTGAGAACCACATCGGGATGTTCGCTATGAACATTCTGTCCGCTGAGATTGATCTCTTTGGGCAGAGTGATGTAGGGAAGATTGAAGGGGCCAGGCTGGATCTTGTATGCCGACGCTGCGTCCAGTTCGCCGCTTTGCAACCTGGCTTCCACCGTTGGCTCAGTGAAAATCTGCTTCTCATTGATCGTGGGCCCCAGGATTTTATCCACCAGGTCAGGTTGCTTGTAGAACTTCGCCGCCAGCATCATGGTGAAGATGATGTTGCGTCCCTGCGGATCGGCAACGGGGTCTGTGCGGCCGAAGCGCAGGCCCGGCTCTTGAAGAATCTCCCACCACTTGTCTTTTTCCTTCCCTTTGGCGGCTGCGTCAAATCTGGAGGCGAAGCGGCTCTTGGGGCTATACGCAATGACCATCTCCGTGTGAGCGACGGGCTGGGCAAACTCTGCTTTGCCCGCGCGCAGGATGGTCAACATAGGTTCCGGCGTAACCGGAAGAAAAACATCCGGCCGGATATTTCCGCCCACAATCAACTGCGCCAGCGCGCTCGATCCCTGGCCGCGTCCGTGCAACTCCAGCTTCAGGTTTTGCGCTGCGGAGGCTTTGATCGGACCTTCCATCATCGAGCCCATGGATCCGGCATAAGAGACATCCAAAACCGCCAACTCCGCCGCCGGAGCATTGCCCGGGAAAGCTGCGAAAGCAGCGCCACACGCCAGCCAACTCCCGCGCACAAGGAGTTCCCGCCTGGATAGCTTTCGCCCCATAGCCCTCACCGCCCTTCCCTTGTCGGCGACATTCGGCGAATCGCAGAATTCTACGATTTAATATGATTTAGATCGAATTTGTCAACGGGATTGAGGCGGATCAAATTCGCCGCCGCGTGGCAGAAAAGAGTGGAGCGCGGCCGCCCTCGGCCGCGTCTTTTGAAATCTGCGTTGCTTTGCGGCTGGATTCCTCTTACGGCAGCTTGGCCGCGAGAATGTCCACTTTCTCGATCTTCGGCGGCTGCGACAATAGCTCACCCGCCTTGGCCATGAGGGCGGCCGCTACTTGCCCAGTCAAATGTGCCTGGCGGCCTGCATCATCAGGAAAGGTATCGAAAATCCCAAAGGTCGAAGGTCCCAATCGTAATGCGTACCAGGTGATGGTGGCCGGCTCTCCCTGAACAATCTCCAGTCCGCCGCGCAAGAACTGCTCGACTGCCGCTTCTTTGCCCGGTTTGGCGTCCAATTGGACCCACAATGCTACCTTAACCGACTTGCCTGCCATGGTTGTAATCTCCTGGACAACAATAATAGACGCATCGGATTCCAAAAAGCGCCGTGTCACCAAAATTTCACAATCGGGAATTCGCCATTCGCTATGGGACGTTCTTCTCTATTCCCTGTCCCCTATCCCCTGTTCCCTATGCCTGTTACCATACACAGTCCCCGAAGGCCGCTGAGTGACATGCACCTTGGGAGGAACCGCACAATGGCCCCAGTTGACCGTCTTCATCGATCACTTTTCATCGGCATTTTTGTTTCGCTCGCTTGCGGATTTGTGCAGGCACAAACTCAGTTTGAAGTCACTGAAACCACCATTGCTCAAACTCAGGCGGCTATTGGCGCAGGTAAAGTCACTTGCCGTCAATTGGTGGAGTCCTACCTCAAACGCATTCAGGCTTACGACCAATCAACCGGCTTGAACGCCATCGTCGTAATCAATCCCAATGCGCTGGCGGAGGCTGACCGGCTCGACCGGGAATTCAAGCGGACCGGGAAACTCCGTCCTCTGCAGGGAATCGCGGTAATCGTAAAAGATAATTACGACACCTACGACCTGCAAACGACCGGCGGCTCCCTGGCCCTCAAGGGATTTATTCCCAAAGAAGACGCCTACATGGTGAAGAAGATCCGCGAGGCCGGCGGCATCGTCCTGGCAAAATCCAATATGGCGGAGTGGGCTTTCAGTCCTTACCTCACTGTGAGTTCCATTGGCGGAATTACCCGCAACCCTTATGACCTGGATCGCGTGCCCGCCGGTTCCAGCGGAGGCACGGCCGCGGCGGTGGCTGCGAGTCTGGGCGAGGTAGGGCTGGGCACGGATACCGGCAACTCCATACGCGGGCCTTCTTCGCACAACGCATTGGTCGGCATCCGGCCGACCCTGGGCCTCACCAGTCGCGATGGAATCATTCCTTTGTACATCGGCAATGACGTGGGTGGTCCTATGGCTCGCACCGTTGAAGATGCGGTCCGGGTACTGGACGTGGTTGCAGGCTATGATCCGGCCGATCCGGTCACAAAACTCTCTGAAGGCAAACCCCCAAAAAGCTACACCCAGTTTCTGGATAAGAATGGGCTTCGCGGGGCCCGCATCGGCGTCTTCAGAAAATACATCGACGCTCCAACTACTGACCCGCAGATCAAAACCCTCACGGAGGCAGCCATCCGCGACCTGAAGGCCCAGGGAGCGGAGATCATCGACCCTTTCGTGGTTCCCGATTTTGACAAACTTACAGAGAACATCTGGTGCGGCGATTTCCAGGAGGATGTGAACCATTATCTCGCCGCGCATGCACAGAATGCCCGCTACAAGAACCTGGCGGAAATCGTGCAGTCGGGCTTGTACCTGCCTTACATTGAGAACCGGCTGAAATCGGCCATCGCGCTCAAAGATGCCGCATCGAGCCCGCCGTGTCCGGATATCTACCACAATGAAAAGAAGATGGCCTTCCGCAACGCTATGAACGCGGCCATGGACGCAGCGAAGATTGATGCCGTCATCTACCCCACATGGAGCAACGCGCCGCGCAAAGTGGGCGATATGCAGAGCCCCGCGGGCGATAACAGCCAGATTCTTTCGCCGCAGACGGGCTTTCCGGCAATTACCGTCCCTATGGGATTCACCTACAACTCCCTGCCCGCCGGGCTGACCTTCCTGGGCCGGCTGTTCAGCGAACCTGCACTGATCAAATATTCCTATGCCTATGAACAGGCAACCCGGCATCGCCATCCCCCGGAAAAATTTCCTCCGCTAAAAAGCGGCGCGAAAGAGAGAGATCACCAGTGAAGAAATTCTTCTTTGTCCTCGCCTTTATTTCGCAAACCCTGATTGCGCAGAATCCTCCCCCGGCAAAGCCCGAGAGCACGCAACACGAGTTCCTGATCGCCAACTTCAAAACCGAAAGTGGTGTGACTCTTCCCCAGGCCCTAGTGGTCTACGGTACCTACGGCCATCTGAACGCGGAGAAGAACAATGTGGTCTTGCTGCCCTCGCACTATATGGCCAACTTTCACGGCTACGAATGGCTGATTGGAGCGGACCGTGCCCTGGATCCATCCAAACTTTTCCTAGTTGCCACCGAACTGTTTGGCAACGGACGCTCCTCCTCTCCCAGCAACACTCCTGAACCTTTTCACGGCCCGCGTTTTCCCGTAATGACCATCCGCGACAACGTGGAAGCCGTCCACCGGCTACTGACGGAGGAGCTGAAGGTTACGCATCTTCGCGCCATCGTCGGGTTCTCCATGGGAGCGGAGCAGGCCTTCCAGTGGGCGGTGAGTTATCCTGACTTTGCCGACATCCGCAT
>DATDGH010000920.1:0-4258 GCA_036522215.1 Candidatus Angelobacter sp.
ATTCGACCTCCGTGTCTTCCTGGTGTATGCTTTTGAAATCCCCGGGGAAATGAAATGAAATCGTTGCCGTTTGCCGTCCTTTTTCTCTCCACTGTCATCCTGACTGCTGCAGGGTTGAGCGAGCCATCCAACGCCGCGCCCTATGAAGCGCCGGTGCAGCTAGGCCAGGTACCTACATCCATCGCCGGAAGCGTTGAATTTACTATGCATTTGAATGAAGGCAGCTTTCTCAGCGTGGCCGAAGCCATGCCCGAGGACAAATATGGATTCATTCCCACACAGGGCAAGTTTGACGATGCGCGCAGCTTTGGCGAGCAGGTGAAGCACGTGGCCTGTGCCCAGTTTGCCTTCTTCAACGAATTCGAAGGCAAGAAGCCACCGGATGACTGCGAAAGAGGAGGCCACGATCCGGCGAAAACCAAAGCCGAGCTGATCAAGTACCTGAAGGATTCTTTTGACTATGGCAACCGCGTCCTGGCCACTCTAACAGAAAAGAATGCGCTTGACCGCATAGAAGGCCGCTATGCCGGTCCCAATACGAAACTCGGAATCTCTGTAGTTGCTGTCTGGCATATCGCCGATCACTACGGACAGCTCGTCGAATATCTGCGCATGAACGGAATTCTTCCTCCGATGACGCAGAAGTATGGGCTGAAAGTCCGCTGAAGGCCACAGGCCACAGGCCATAGGTCACAGGCCACAGGTGAATTCAACAGCCGAGTCGCGACATGAAGCGCCACCAGCGCCAAAGTCCCGGCTCATTGTGTTTTTCCTGCTGACCTATGCCATCACCTGGCCTTGCTTCATTCTGGTGGCTGTGGCTGTTTCTCTGCATACCATTTTGGGACAGGTATTGGTGCTCCTGGGAACTTTTGCTCCTTCATTTGTGGCTGTCTGGCTTACGTCGCGAGAAGGGGACACCACTACTAGCGAGCTTCTCGGTCGCATATTCGTGTGGCGCGTGGGGTTTCGCTGGTATCTGTTTGCGGCCGGTTACATGGCCGCGATCAAACTGATTGTAGCCCTCCTCCATCGCGTGATCACAGGCATGTGGCCGCGCTTCGGAGATGAAGCATGGTATCTCATGCTCGCCGCCTTTATCTTTTCAACTCCATTCCAGGCAGGTGAAGAGATTGGCTGGCGCGGTTATGCACTGCCGCGAATGGCAGGGCGCATGGGACTGGCAAACGCAAGCTTGGTGCTGGGAGTGATCTGGGCCTTGTGGCATCTGCCGCTATTCTTTGTTTCCGAGGCGGATACGTACCGGCAGCCATTTTTTCTGTACACCTTGCAGGTGACTGCGCTTTCCGTAGCAATAGCGTGGCTCTATGCGCGAACGAATGGCAGCCTGCTGCTGGTCATGTTGCTGCACGCTGCTGTGAACAATACGAAAGACATTGTTCCCTCGGCGACGCCGGGCGGAACGAATACTTTTGGCATACACGCCTCGCTTGTGTTCTGGCTCACAATAGGATTGCTGTGGCTTTGCGCGGCGTATTTCCTGATTCGGATGCCGAGGAAATTAGTGCTTATTCATACCGCAGCGCGATGATGGGGTCTACGCGCATGGCGCGGCGGGCGGGGATATAGCAGGCGGTCAGGGCCACTATGGTGAGCACCACGGCGACGGAGGCAAAAGTGAGCGGATCATTTGCGCTCACACCGAACAGCAGGGTGCTCATCAGGCGCGTGAGCGCCAGCGCTGTAAGCAGTCCGAGCGTCACGCCCACCACTGCGAGCCGGACTCCTTGTCCTATCACCAGCCGCAGCACGTCTGCGCGTTGCGCTCCCAGAGCCAGACGGATGCCGATCTCGCGCGTGCGCAAGGCGACGGCGTACGACAGCACTCCATAAATTCCGATGGCTGCCAGGAGCAGAGCCAGCCCGCTGAACATGCCAAGCAGAATGAGCGTGATCCGGCGGATGGAAACGTCATCACTCACCAACTGGTCCATGGTTGCGATGTTGTTGATGGGCTGGTTCTTGTCAATGGAGGCAACTACGTTGCGGATGGCGGAGGTCAGTGTGGCGGGATCGACTGCCGACCTGGTGAGGAGTTCCATTGCATTCGACGGAAATTGCTGGTAGGGAAGATAGATTTCGAGGCGTGCAGGCTGCGCCAGACCGTACAGCCTGGTGTCGGCCACCATGCCCACGATCATGATCCACTTTTTTTTATCCGTGTTGGGATGCCCCAGCATGAATCGTTTTCCGATCGGGTCATCCTTTCCAAAATATTGTTTCGCGAGCATTGCGTTGACCATGCCTACCAGTGGAGCTTTTTCATTGTCAGCATCAGCAAATGTTCGTCCGCGGAGCAGCGGTATGCCCAGCGTGCTCACATAACCGGGACTGACGACGTGAACATCGGGATGAGGAAAACTTCCGGGCTGGGGAAGAGCCATGTTTTCGATGGTTATGTCTGTGCGATTGTGGTCGTCCGTGAGCGGAACCACAGTGCCGACGGTCGCGCTCTCCACTCCGGGAAGCGTCCGCACGCCGTCCAGCACCCGCTGCCAGAAATTAACCACCTGAGCATCTTTGGCGTACTGCGCGGTGCGCAAATTCATTCTCATGGTCAGCACACGATCAACCCGGAAACCTGGATCTACTGACAGAAGCCGATACAGACTCTTGATCATCAAGCCTGCGCCGACCAGAAGAATCAGGGCGAGCGAAATTTCGGCGATTGCGAGAGCATCGCGCAGGCGGTTCTGCGAGGCCCCGGCGCTGGTGGTGGCGGCGCCGTCTTTCAACTCCGACTGGGGATCGGCTTTTGCCGATTGGGCAGCCGGGGCAAGCCCGAAAATGAAGGCAGACGCCACTACTATGCCGGCGGCAAAAAGCAGCACCGGACCATTCATGCCGACAGGCGTGCCCATGAGCGCTCCTGCAGAAATCAGCCGTAAAATTCCCCGAATGCCGATCACGGACAACCCAAGGCCGAGGATTCCTCCCAGGCAGGCCAGCACAAAACTTTCCGTGAGAATCTGGCGGATGATGCGGCTGCGGCTGGCGCCCAGGGCAACGCGCATGGCAATTTCCCGGGTGCGGCCCGCTCCGCGGACAAGAAACAGATTGGCAACATTGGCGGAGGCAATGAGCAGCACAAACATCACCGCGCTAAACAGAACCAGAATTGCCGGACGCGTGTCGCCGACAAAAGAATCGCGAAGAGGCTGGAGCAACACGCCGCACTGGTCGTTCGTGGCCGGATATTCCTTTGCCAGGCGCGCAGCGATGCCTTCCATTTCCGCCCGGGCCTCGCGCTCACCGGAGTTGGGCGCCAGTCTTGCGACCACCACCGAGTCACCTCGATTTCCGCGCTCATTCAACTCAGAATTGTTTGTTGCCCACACCCCGATCGGAATCATCACGTCCAGCTTTTCAGCCGCTTTGTAATCGGGTGGCAAAACGCCAACAATGGTGAAATTGCGGTCATCGAGAGTAATGGTGCGTCCGATAGCGTTGTGATCGCCGCCCAGATGCGACTGCCACAATTCGTAGGAGAGCAATACCACCGGAGTGGTCCCGGGTTTTTCTTCCGAGGGAGAGAAATCACGCCCCAGCAGAGGCCGCACTCCCATCAGGGAAAGGAAATTGGGTGAAACGGCATAGCCGGAGATGCTCTCCGGCTGGCTCACGCCAGCCAGATTAAACTCTATGTCCTCCACTGCCGCCATCTGCGAGAATGTGTGGTTCTGCGCTCGCCAATCCAGGAAATTCGGATAGGAGACGCTGACCGTGCCCACTCTGGGCGTGGTTTCGTGCAGCACCATGAGCCGCGCAGGATCTTTGAAAGGCAGGGGCCGCAGCAGGACAGCGTAGACCACGGAAAACATGGCGGTGTTGGCGCCGATTCCGAGGGCCAGCGTGAGCACAGCCACGGAGGTGAAGCCCGGCGACTTGCGCAGCATGCGCAAACCGTAGCGGACGTCCTGAAGGAAGGTGTGGAGAAGATGCGTGCCCAAAGCTTCGCGGCATTCTTCTTTGAATTTCTGGTAGCCGCCAAATTCGATACGCGCCTGCCGCTCAGCTTCGCTGCGAGCAAGACCAGAGCGCTCCAGATCGTTAGCGCGTTGCTGGATGTGAGAGCGAAGCTCCGCTTCCATCTCCGCTTCAACATTAGATCGGCGAAACAGAGTAGCTGCCAGAGAACGAAGTGAAGCCAGGAGTTTCATACTTCCTCCATGAAGTTACTCATAACGAAGTGCCACCATGGGATTCGTCCTCATGGCGCGGCGGGCCGGAAGGTAGC
>DATDGH010000921.1:0-2061 GCA_036522215.1 Candidatus Angelobacter sp.
CGCCTGTAGGTATTCCACTGTTTGGAAACTTTGTAGGTAACGTAGTAACTGTGAAAGGGGCCAACGGTTTCAGCACCACGGGGCAGGCCATCCTTTACTTCGCGGGAACCACTTTTCCCGAGACAAGCAGTACTTTCGCCCGGCGCGACTCTGCTTATTTCCAATCCGACTATAGCTTCAGCCCCAGGTTGCTGGGCCTGTTCGGCGTCAGATACGAGAATGAACGTGGCGCCGGCCTCACCAGCAGCCGCAACAATGTGAGTTACACCGGCGAACTACAAGGCAGTCTATGGAACCGGGCGTTTGCTACTCTTGGAGCCGGCGTGGAAGATAACGCAGTTTTTGGCGTCGCCGCTACTCCCAGAGTCTCGCTGGCATTCTATGCTGTCCGCCCCAGAACAACCGGATGGTTCAATGGCACTAAGTTGAAATTCAACTATGGACAGGGAATCAAGGAGCCCAGCATCTTCGACCAGACAAGCTCTCTGTTCGGCCTGCTGTCAACTCTTCCCAATGGCCAGCAGCTTATAACCCAGTTCCATGTCCCGCCCGTTGGCGCGGAACGCTCTCGCAGCTTCGATTTTGGCTTTGAACAAAGCCTGTGGAACGGTCGAGCAAAACTGAATGCCACGTTCTTCCATAATCGGTTTCTGGACCAGATCGAGTTTGTCAGCCAGGGCGCGCTGCAGCAGTTGGGTGTTTCCCCGCCGGTGATCGCCCAGGCGCCCTTTGGGGCCTCAGTGAATTCGGGCGCCACCCGCGCCTTGGGTGCGGAAACCGAACTGCAACTTAACCTCGGCCACGGGTTCAGCGCCAACGCCAGCTATACCTATCTGGACGCCGTGGTGCAGCGCTCCTTTTCCAGCGACGCTCTTTCTCCCTCCATCAATCCCGCATTTCCCAATATTCCCATTGGTGTGTTCGGGCCGCTGGTAGGCGACCGTCCATTTCGCCGTGCTCCGCATACCGGCAGCTTCTTTCTTCTATATGGCAAGCCGCGATACACCCTGAGCCTGGGCGGTTATCTCGTCAGCCGCCGCAATGACAGCACTTTTGCTACCGATGCTTTCTTTGGCAATACCATGCTCTTGCCCAATAAAAACCTGGCCGAGGCCTACCAGAAGATTGATTTCAGTGGAAGCTATCGCCTGAACTCCCACCTCACCTTCTACGCCACCATCGAAAACCTGGCCAATGAGCACTACCAAGAAGTCTTCGGTTTTCCCGCCCTCCCGCTGACGTTCAGGACCGGCTTCAGGATCAGGTTGGGGGGCGAGAGCGGCAGTGCATCGCGGAAGTGATGCGCTGGCAGTCTCAGCCGAGCCCAGATCCGGGCTCCCCAAATATGCGTAGATATAGGTGGCATAGCGTGACGGCAGCCCGGGATTTATGATTGTCACGATAAGGAGAGGACAATTCATGAAGAAAGGTTCCTTGCAGCGCGATCCAACCAAGAGAATGACTTTAAGAATTGACACCAAAAACTACGAGTATCTCTTCAACGAGGCTGAGCGATTGGGTCTCCGCAGCATTAACGCGGCGCTGAATCTGGTCCTGAGCCAAACAAGGAAGGCCAAACGCAAGAGATACTGAGCTCGCGGGCGATTTGCTCGAAAGAGGGGCCAGTGTGAGAGCCTGTCGCAGAGAAAAGTTTTTGAACGAAGAATCAATCACTCGCAAAGAGGATGAACGGCGTAACCTTGTCTCAAACGCATCGAAGTGTTGGGTGTTTCTTCCGATGACCGGGGTCCCCGACGCGCGCTTCGCGTGGCGGGGTGGTGGTGACCGGGGTCCCCGACGCGCGCTTCGCGTGCCGGGGTGGTGGTGACCCGATGACACGATGACCCGATTGCAAAACACAACCAAAATGGCGGAAAGCAGTTAGTTGCTTTTATAAACTACGCCCTTGGCGTAGCGACCCGGCTGAGTGCTGATTGCTAAATCTAACTGGGATCAGACCGCTAACAGAAAGACTACACTCATTATGAAAACGCTCTAGCCTCGCTCTCATTTCTCTTCCCCTAAAAAACTGTGGAAATATTTTTGCAACGCGCTGGCAGC
>DATDGH010000922.1:0-6836 GCA_036522215.1 Candidatus Angelobacter sp.
TGGTAGCGGCAGAGGTAGCGGGAGGGGTTTTGGTAGCGCTACTTTTTTCCCAACCGGCTTCCGTTCCGCACACACTGCTCCCCTGGCGCCGTGTAAAAGGAAAGGCGTTTAGTTCCCGACTCGGGCGACCCTCAGCCTCGACTCAGAATCCGAGTCGGGGTGCTGCGGTTTTCTTCGCGCAGCACTGCCAGGTTCGCGAGCCGACAACACTTCTCCCAAACAGCAGATCCTTCGACTGCCGCTCCCACGGCCAGCCGGGGCAGGCAGGATTTCGCCTGCGGATTCTCACCCCAGCGCACCAAAACCGGGTGCGCCGGGGGCCCCGATACTCCCGCTCGGTTTCACCTCGCTCACGCCCGCATAACGGCTCAATATTCAGTTGTCAAAGATCAAAGTACTACGGCAGCCCCTAGGGGCTCCATCTTTAGTAGATCACATCTTTTACTATGTTGTCAAGCTATAATTAACATTATTTTATATATTACTAATAAGTATTATGAGCAGACTATCTCATAAATGGTTAAGAGTAACGAAATCAACAGTTTTCGGGAGCCGGGGAGCTAAAGGCCAGAATCGTGTAGGAGGCGCTATTTTCGCGGCTTCTAAAGAACCAGCGCTCCCCGGACTAAAAGTCCGGGGCTTCCACCCGCCATTTTATGAGATGAGTAGTAGTGTTTTGTATTTAATAGTTAGACAAAGATGTTGGAATGAAAAAGAACTATTGAAATACAAGTGACAAGCTAAAACCAGCAGCCGCAGCGCGCAAGGGAGCTGGCCTCCGCAGCAACAGGATGGACGAAATGGACTCAATGGACAAATGGGCTACGAATGGACAAGGTGGGGGGTTGACGCTTCCACAGCGGAGGGCGCCTCCACCCCGCTGCGCGAAAGCTCGCCGCGCATCGGCGGCCCCGGTTCCGGCGTTTTTTGTGGCTTGCCACGATATGCCACACAACACGGGAGCAGCTTAGAGCAGAGTCCAAGACAAAAGCAGATTCCTCGCACAGCTCGGAATGACAAGACATTAGATTCTTTTCTATTCGCGACGAGTTTCGCTGGACGGAGGACACAGCCGTTGGGGGCTGAAATAGAAATGGCAAGCTAAAACCAGCAACCGCAGCACGCAAGCGCGCTGGCCTCCGCAGCAACAGGATGGACGAAATGGACTCGATGGACAAAATGGACTCGATGGACGAAATGGACTCAATGGCCGGGCCGCTGTTTGCGGCCCGGATAGCTATATCCTCTGCGCACACTACAGTGAACTGAGGAACAAGATCACTTGTGATTGCTTGAGTTCCGAAAGGGCCTGGAAATTCTTAATTGAGTTTGTTGCCTCGCCGGCGTGCCGCAGGATCGCTCCCATGAACAGAGATGGCGCGGGTTTTGAGTTGAAGATTGACGATGAGTCATCGAAGTTCACAGACAATCCATCATGCATTATTGTTGGCCGGACGCGAACGCCCCATAGGGGAGCAGTACGAACCTTATTTGCAGTTTCCTGAAGAGGAAACGTTTGCACAATGCCATCACCCGTTCCAATGTTGTGTAGCAGGAAATCGCTGAACGGATGAATGATCTTGTTTCCCAGGGCCGAGGAAACGGTAATCGCCCCTGCCCCCAAAGAAGTGCCGGGCGGTGCGGTTGTGATGCTGGAAACGTGGCAAATGGAACAGCCGATCTCAGCGAAGAGCTTACTTCCGGCAATCACGTTGGAGTTATTGACCAGTTCGGGGTCCCGTGGCGGGGCTTTCGTCGCCCTTACGAACCGGGTAAAGGAGTCAATGGGCAGATTGTTCGAGGCGTTGGGTTGGCCGTTTGGCGGAGTGAAGCCGGCTGGATCATTTGGCTGTACCGCGATGTTGCAGTAGTGAGTGACGTCGTCGCGGTCAGGGGGCAGACGATTGGAGATTCCCATTTCGTTCAAATAGGCGTCGGCCGAAAAAGTGAGAAGAGTAGCGATCTGGTCTTTCCAGCCGAAACGCCCGACGGCCGTATCTCCATTGGGACAGCTGATCTTCGGCTGCCCGTTCTGGCCGTTGTTGGGATCGTGACATTCCTGCACCAGAACCTCGACAACCTGGCCGCATATGCCGTTCGCCGGGTTGGGAACGGTTGAATCGGTGATGTCGCCGGCGACCATCGCTGGACTCGGCGCGGTGGTGTTGACACTGTTGCATTGATTGGTGGAAAAGCCTTTGATGGTGTTATCTGAGATAGCTTCTACAAAACCGTCGCCGAGAAGGTTGAGCGAAATCCGCAGTGTGCGGACGTTTTCGCTGCTGGGAACGCGCTCGGCTACGCTGGTGTCAGGAAAAGAAAAAGTTGGAGGATTGGGGCCGAGATGGGCCTGATTCGCGTCAATAGCGGGACAGATGAAGCGAAGGTTAATGAGTGACCGGCCGCACTCATTGGCCGAACTAGGGTTGGAGCAATTGAAGGGAATGGTTGGCGGCTCATTCAAACCCGTGAGAGGGTTGATGGTTGTTATTCCGTCGTTGATAGTGATTACCGGCGCTACGAAGTTGCCGCCATTGTCGAGGTGTCCGGCCCGCAGTTCGCGAATCTGGCTTTGGCCGCCGACGACGGGATTTTCGTGGCAACTGGAACAAGCCTGGGCGTTGAAAGTCGGCCCCAGGCCGCCCCCAAGTGGAAAGTTAAAACCCGGGATGGTGTTGAAGATTTGCTGAGGAGTCTCGAATGCAGACATGTCGTTGAGGAAGGCAGTTTGGCCTCCAAATCCGGTATCAAACCCGTTTTGGAGATTGTCAAAAGCAGCCGGCGCTTCAGTGGCTGGGTTTTGCGCCTGGACAAAATGGGGAAACAAAACAACCGGTACAACCAAGCCGGTGGCAAGCAAGGCTAATATCAGGATTCTCATCCGTTGCATGGTGTACTCCTTATTGGTTGGGAGAGCTCCGGCCAAGAGCTCCAGAGTTAGAAGGATGTCTCCGGTGGCGGGTCCGGGGTGGGAATCTAAGGGCCGACGCTCCCAAACGGGAACTGTGAAGGATAAATAACTGTTGGCTTGATCGGAGCGGATGTATCGTACCCGGCAGGAGAGTACCTGGAAATTATAGACCCATTCTGGTCATCAATTATGACTGATTAAGAATAAATACAAGCCAGTGCGTCTGGCATTCATTGACCTAGAGTCCCAAAAACGGGATTCTGGGTTACCGTGGGTTCACGCCTACGGCATTTTTGCACAGCCGGCTGGCAAGCGCGCTGGCCTCCGCAGCAACAGGATGGACGAAATGGACTCAATGGACTCAATGGACGTAATGGACGAAATGGACTCAATGGACAAAATGGGCTACGAATGGACAAGGGTTGACGCTTCCACTGTCGAGGGCGCCTCCACCCCGCTGCGCGAAAGCCCGCCGCGCATTGGGGGCCCCGGCGGCTGTGCAACACAACATAGGCACCAGGGCACAGGGAACGGGGACAGGGAAGGCTGCCAACACAACAAGCAGATTCCTCTCCCGCCATGCGGGATCGGAATGACAAGACCTATTAGCGCGAACCACTTTTTTCTCACTCGGTCCTCAACGCCTCGATCGGATCGACAGAGGCGGCGCGGCGTGCCGGCAGGTAGGCTGCCAGGATTCCGCACAAGCACAGTAGTAGTGAGACGGCCACCGTGGTCATCACATCGCGTTCGTGCACTCCATAGAGGAAGCTGCGGAGCAGGCGGCTGGTGGAGAACGCCAGTACAACGCCAAGCGAAAGTCCCAAAAGCAGGAGCAGTAGCGCGCGGCGCAACACCATTACCAGCACGTTATTCCTCTGAGCGCCCAGGGCCATGCGGATGCCGATCTCCTGCGTGCGCTGGCGCACGGAGTAACTGAGCAAGCCGTAGAGTCCGGTAATTGCAATCAACAGCGTGGCTCCGGCAAACAGGCTCACCAGTCTGGCAGCCAGCGTTTGACTGCCCAAGGTATCTTCCACTACTTCGGTCATGGTGTTGAAGTCGCCGGTGGCCACTTCCGGGGCTACATCATGAGCAGCTTTGCGGATAGCGGCAATCAGCGTCTCCGGCTTTTGTAGCGTACGCACACCGATCTGCGCGAAGTTGCTGCCGACGTTGTAGAAAGGCGCACCCACGGCAAGCTGCGTAGTAGAAAGATGAATCTCCGGAGCGGCCGGCAGTTCTACCGCTCTCTGCCGGACGTCAGCAATCACTCCCACAATCGGTACGGCGGACCATCCGGATCTTCGCCCCATGGAGAGCGCTTTCTGGGTGGGGTCTTCGCCTGGCAGATATTTCGCAGCAAAAGCGTGGTTCACCACCGCCACAGGCTGCGATGTGGGAGTATCAATACTGCCGTCAAAGAAACGTCCACGCTCCACCGTGATCCCCATCGTCCGCGGATACTCCGGACTGGAAAATCGAAGATCGGCTTGCGGCATCTCACTGGGTTTGAGCCGTTTCCTGCCGGCGATGCCGAACATCCCTACCATTTCGAAGCCGCGCTTGAGTGGCATGACGGATGTGATAGCAGCGGACTGCACTCCGGGAATCTGCTTGATGCGTTCAATCATGGGCTCATACAAGGTCACCGTCACGCTCTGCGTCTGATACCGGTCCTGGGGGATGACGAAGGCTGAGGTAATAATGTTTTCCGTGGAAAAACCCAGGGGCACGTGATGCAGTGAGGAGAGCGTGCGCAGTAGCAATCCCGCCGCGACCAGCAATAGCAGTGATACGGCGAGTTCACCCACCACCAGGCTGTCGCGCAACCGGCTCTGCCGGCCTGAGGTGTGGCCGGACTTGACTTGCAAACCTTTCTGCACTGGCGCTGCCGATGCCTGGAGGGCCGGAAGCAGCCCGAAGACGAGTGTGGAAACCACAGACAATGCGATAAGCATCAGCAGCACGGTGGTGTCCATCCGCAGGGAGACGTCTCCCTGAAGACTTAACACGCTGACGAGTCTGTGCTCAAGAAGGCGCACCGCAGCCAAGGCGAGGCCGAACCCCAGACCGGCGGCAATGGCGCTATAAAGCATGTTCTCCGTCAATAGTTGCCGCACCAGGCGAAGCCTCCCCGCCCCCAGCGCCCGGCGAATGGCAATCTCGCGTTGGCGCACGGAATTGCGCGTCAGCATGAGGCTGGCAACATTGGCGCAGGCGACGAGCCAGATGAGCACCACCGCGCCAGCCAGCAACAGCAGTGCCGGGCGAACCTTGCCCACAATAGTGTCCCAGTACCGGCGCACGGCGACGCGGTCGGGAAGATCGTCTTTGGCATTTCCCTGTGCTATCGCCTTCTGTATGGTGCTGAGTTCAATTTGGGCCTGGTCTACTGAGAACCCGGGACGGAGTCGACCGAAAACCGTCAACAGACTGGATTCGCGTTTTTCATCGTCCGCCGTGCTGGCCAGTGGTTTCCACACTGCGCGAGGCTCCCTCAGGGGAAATTCAAAACCACCCGGCATCACGCCGATAATCTCGTAGAACGCGCCATTCAATTTGAGGGTCTGACCCAGAACCTTGCGATCCGAGGCAAAGGATTCCTGCCACATGGCGTGGTTGAGCACCACCACCTTGGCTTTTGCCTGCTCCTCCTCTGCGGAGAACGTCCTGCCCAGCGCCGGCTGCACGCCCAGGGTAGCAAAAAAGTTTGCGCTGGCAGGGATCACGTCCAGACTGGTCGTGCCGGAATCGCGCTCCCAACGGGCTGAATCCGGATAATAGTAAGCGATCTGCTCCATCGAGCGGCTTTGGGCCCGCCAGTCACGGACATCGGGAAGGGAGACGCCCCAGAACTCCTGTTGCTCGCCGCGTGGCTCCGCCAATGTCACCAGCCGGTTGATCTCAGAAAACGCCGGCTTGCGCAGCAAGACCGCATTCAGGACGGTAAACGTAGCCGTGCTTACACCAATGCCCAACGCCAACACCAGAATGGTGACTGCCGCGAATCCCGGCTGGTTGCGAATTTGGCGCACTGCGTAACGGAGATCTTGCAGGAACGTTTGCATAAAGGCCCCTCAATAAAGGCAACTAGATTTGGAACATTTTAGAATCCTGAAAACTCAGTTGACAGCTTACCTGGGCATTCGCCCTGATACAGCAACGCACGAGTAGGGATCCCTCACCAACTGCGGGTTCGGGATAAACTCCAAGAGGATCTTGCAGGAACGTTTGCATAAAGGCCCTCAATAGTTGAATAGGCTAAGACAAACGACGAGGAGATGTCGAGTTGGCCATTAGACAACAATTGGCAATTGAGTAATTTTGTAACTCCCACCCCGCCACGCGAAGCGCGCGTCGGGGGCCCCGGTTTGGGTAATCGAAAGCTCGGCCGCGGATTTTCGCAGATAGTCGCAGATAAAGTCATTTGGGGCCGCGAATCAGACGCGAATCAGAAAGGGCGGGGTTCGGGATAAACTGAAAAAACAACACTCCAAAAAAGCGTAAACAGGTAGGGCCCCAGCGGTGTCTGGATAGATAGGAGCGGGAATCAGGTGACAGGTCCATGGGCGATCGTGGAAACTGAGGCGGCCATGGCTGAGGGCCAGACTGGTTTCGCGGAGCGGGTGGAGGAAAACCAGCGGCGCGTCTTTCAGATTGCCTACAGCGTTCTGGGGAATGCTGCCGATGCCGAGGATGTTACCCAGGAAGCCTTTCTCAGCGCCTACCTGAATTTTCGCTCATTGCGCGATGCGGAGAGATTTCGAGGCTGGGTTAATCGCATCGCATTCCGCCTGGCCCTGAACCGGCAGCGTGGGATGCGGCGACGCCTGCTGCGAGACACCGCTTACTCCGCCGCCGCAGCGGAAGCCTGTGACGGAGCCAAGGAGGCAGATGAGCGCGTGTTGCTGGAACAACTGCG
>DATDGH010000923.1:0-3470 GCA_036522215.1 Candidatus Angelobacter sp.
TGTACATCGTGCTGGGCGTTCTATATGAAAGCTACATTCACCCGGTAACAATTCTTTCTACATTGCCTTCCGCCGGAGTGGGAGCGATTCTGGCGCTCATGGTTACCGGCAATGATTTCACCATAGTCGCGCTTATAGGAATCATTCTTCTCATCGGCATTGTGAAGAAGAACGCCATCATGATGATTGACTTTGCGCTGGACGCCGAGCGCAAACAAGGCAAGCCTCCAGAAGAGGCAATTTTTCAAGCCAGCCTGTTGCGTTTCCGTCCCATCATGATGACCACCATGGCTGCGCTGTTAGGAGCTGTGCCCCTGGCGATGGGCTCCGGCTCGGGTTCAGAGCTTCGTCATCCTCTGGGCATAACGATTATCGGCGGCCTGCTGCTGAGCCAGTTATTTACGTTGTACACCACGCCAGTTATTTATTTGTGGTTTGACCGTCTGGCGCATCGCTTCTCCCATCTGCGCCTGGGCAATACCATTACTCCCGTAGAGGAGCCCGTCGGAACAGACTGAAGAAATTGGGGAATTTGGTAATTGGGTAATTGAAGATTTTGCGAATTGTGATTTCTGATGTAGGAGAAGTAGTTAGAAAGCTCTAGGCCAAGAGCTAAGGGCCAAGAGCGAAAAGGCGAGCCGAAAGGCGGCTCCTGGCTTTGCTAAATACTAACTACTAAGTACTAATTACTGTTTTTCATGAACATCTCTGCTCCATTCATTCGCCGGCCGGTTGCCACCTCGTTGCTGACCCTCGGTCTGCTCCTGGCAGGGATTCTGGCGTACCTGCGATTACCGGTGGCGCCGTTGCCACAGGTTGAATATCCGGTTGTTCAAGTCTCAGCCGGGCTTCCCGGGGCCAGCCCGGAAACTATGGCTTCCGCTGTGGCTACACCGCTGGAGCGACAGTTCGGACGTATCGCCGGTGTGAACGAGATGACCTCCACCAGTCAACTCGGCTCTACCAACATCACTCTTCAATTTGATCTCAGCCGGAACATTGATGCAGCCGCGCGCGACGTCCAGGCGTCAATCAACGCCGCCCTGGGACAACTGCCGGCCAACCTGCCTACACGTCCGTCCTATCGCAAGGTCAATCCCGCAGATGCCCCGGTTCTGATCATTGCTCTCACTTCAGACACCGCTACTCGTCCGCAGATGTTTGATATTGCGGATTCCATCCTGGCGCAGAAACTCTCGCAGTTGCCCGGCATCGGCCAGGTATTTGTGGGCGGCGGCGCGCGTCCGGCGGTGCGGGCAGAAGTGAATCCCACCCGGCTCAACAGTATGGGACTTGGCATTGAGCAGGTTGCCGCCGCATTGGCCAGCGCGAACGCCAACCGTCCAAAAGGGGAGCTCGCGAACGCGATCAATGCCTGGGAGATCACCGACAATGATCAGCTTTTTACCGCCGACAAATACAGAAAGATCATTATTGCCCAAAAGAATCCAGGAGTTGTGCGCCTCGAAGATGTGGCGGACGTGCAGGACTCCGTAGAGGACATTCACAATGCCGGGTTGGCCAACGGCCGTCCCGCAACGTTGATGATTATCTTTCGCCAGCCCGGTGCAAACATCATTAATGCCGTGGACAACGTGCGTGCCGAGTTGCCGCTGTTGCAGGCATCCATTCCCGCTGGCATCAAGTTGGACATCGTGATGGACCGCACCACCACCATCCGCGCCTCAGTGGCGGACATCCAGATCACGCTGATCATTTCCATCGTGCTGGTCATCCTGGTGGTATTTGCTTTCCTGCGCAGCCTGCGCGCCACTTTTATTCCCAGTGTTGCTGTCCCACTCTCGCTCATCGGCACCTTTGGCGTGATGTATCTGCTGGGCTATAGCATCGACAATCTTTCCCTGATGGCCCTGGCAATCTCTACCGGCTTTGTGGTGGATGACGCTATCGTGGTTCTGGAAGATATTACCCGGCATATTGAGGCTGGAATGGGGCCTGTGCAAGCAGCGTTTAAAGGTGCGCGCGAGATCGGGTTTACCGTCCTCTCCATGAGCACCTCGCTGGTAGCGGTCTTCATTCCCATCCTGCTGATGGCCGGAATTGTAGGACGCCTGTTCCGTGAATTTGCCATTACTCTGAGCACTGCCATTGCCGTTTCTCTCGTTGTTTCCCTCACTACCACTCCCATGCTGTGCGCCAAATTTCTTCGCCCGCCCAAAACCGAGAAGCATGGCAAGGTGTACATGGTGAGCGAGAAGATGTTCGATTTCATTCTCAAAATCTATCGTGGCAGTCTGGGATGGGTCCTGCGACACCAGTTTGTCACACTGCTGATCACCATCGGCACCGCGATCTTGAGTGTTTATCTCTACGTCATTGTTCCCAAAGGTTTTTTTCCCCAGCAGGATACCGGCAGAATCGGCGGCTCCATCCAGGCGGCCCAGGACATCTCTTTTGACGCGCTGAGTCGCAAACTTACCCAGTTTGTCAGCATAGTAATGAAAGATCGCGCGGTTGACACCGCGGTTGGCTTCGCTGGAGGCATGGGCAGCCAGAACAGCGCGCGTATGTTTGTCACGTTGAAACCACTGAACGAAAGGAAATCGACAGCCGATCAGATTATTCAACGCTTGCGGGGCCAGCTCGCCGTGATACCTGGAGCCACCCTTTACTTGCAGGCGGCCCAGGACCTTCAGATCGGTGGACGTCAGAGCAACTCCCAGTTCCAATACACCCTGCAGTCTGAGAACCTGGACGACCTGAACGAATGGGCCCCCAAAGTCCTGAACAAACTCCGCAGCTTGTCCCAACTGCAGGATGCCAATACCGACCAGCAAAATAAAGGCCTCTCCGCCCAGTTAGTAGTGGACCGCACTACCGCCTCGCGCTTGGGCATCTCGGCGCAACAGGTTGATACCGTGCTAAGTGAATCCTTCGGACAGGCGCAGGTTTCAGTGATGTACCGTCAGCTCAATCAATATCACGTGGTATTGGAGGTGGCGCAGCAGTTTCAGCAGGGAACAGATGCTCTCAAAAACATTTACGTGCATTCCTCCAATGGGACAGAAGTTCCGCTCGCTGCGTTTGCCCACTATGAGAGCGCCAATACTTCGCTTCAGGTCAACCATCAAGGGGTGTGGCCGGCCATCACCATCTCTTTCAACCTTGCGCCGGGAGTAGCTCTGGGACAGGCCACCACCATTGTGGAAACAGCCATGCGGGACATTGGCGTCCCCGCCAGCGTTCATGGCAGCTTTCAGGGGACGGCCGCTGCCTTCCAGAGCTCACTCTCCAGCGAGCCTCTGCTGATTCTGGCCGCATTGGTTACCGTCTACATCGTGCTGGGTGTGCTCTACGAGAGCTATATCCACCCCATCACGATTCTTTCCACCCTGCCTTCCGCGGGTGTCGGGGCGATTCTGGCCCTTATGCTTTTTCACACCGACCTCAACATCATTGCCCTGATCGGAATTATCTTGCTGATCGGCATCGTCAAGAAAAATGCCATC
>DATDGH010000924.1:0-4240 GCA_036522215.1 Candidatus Angelobacter sp.
ATCGATGTCGTCCACCGTTCCGATGTTCTTGCGCAGCTTCAGCGCGTAACGGATGGTGGCGTAAAAGTCTTCAGGATCGAGCGTCCGCTTCTCCAGATCGGTGGCGTCGTTCTTCTCGTACAGCTTGATATTGAACTTCAAGCGACCCACGCGGCTGAAGTCGTACTTGCGCGAGTCGAAAAACATGCTGTGGAACAGCGCTGTGGCGGTGTCCAGCGTCGGCGGATCCCCTGGACGCAGTTTGCGATAGATTTCAATCAGTGCTTCCTGCGGGGTCTTTACGGAATCCCGGCGCAGAGTAGCGCTGATCACGTTGCCGACATCGTCACGCTCAGGAAAGAAGACATTGATCTCTTCCACGCCGGCATCCATGAACTTGGAGACTTTGTCGGCGGTGATTTCAGTGTTGGCCTCGAGCAGGACCTCGCCCGTATTGGTGTCCACGATGTCAGCAGCCGTGAATGCGCCTTCCAGATCGGTGGTATCAATGTCAATTTCAGTGATCTTGGCCTTCTGGATTTCCTTGAGGACCGCGGGAGTGATCTTGCGGCCGGAATGAGCGATTTCGTGTCCGCTCTTGTCTTTAATGCTGTGGGCCAGCTTGAGTCCCAAGAGATTTGTAGGGCGTTCGATGCCCGGCTCCAGCATCCAGCGCAGCGTCTTGTCCTTCAGGCTGATGCGGTCAACGGCGTAGAACGTGCGCAAAATATCTTCATCTGAACGCAGACCTAAGGCGCGCAAGAAGATGGTGCCCAGGAACTTCCGTTTGCGGTCGATGCGCACATACAGAATGTTCTTCTGGTCGTATTCAAACTCTACCCATGAACCACGGTAGGGAATAATCTTTCCCAGGAAGTAAGTGCGGTTGTTGGCCGTCTCGAAGAACACTCCGGGCGAGCGGTGGAGCTGGCTGACAATCACGCGCTCCGTCCCGTTCACAATGAACGTGCCGTTCTGAGTCATCAGCGGAATATCGCCGAAGAAAACTTCCTGCTCCTTGATATCGCGAATGCTCTTGTTACCCGTCTCCGGATCCTTGTCATAGATGGTGAGGCGGATGGTGACCTTCAAGGGGGCGGAGTAAGTCATACCGCGCTCTTCGCATTCCGCCACGTCATACTTCAATTGCAATCCAACCGGGTCACCGCACTTGTTGCAGAAATCCGGAGTATTGGCGTTGTAGGTGCCGCACTTGGTGCAGAGCACTTCGCCGGGATGAAACGGGTCCGTGATGACGGTATTGCCGCAATTACGACAGGTGGTGCGCAGGTGATGCAGACCCTTCAGGTGTCCGCATTTGCACTCCCAGTTACCGATTGCGTAGTCCACAAATGCCAGCTCGGAAACGTTGCGGAAATCGGTGATGGGAAAGACGGACTGAAAAACCGCCTGCAGACCGCTGTCGTCACGCTCGCTCGGTAACTTATCCATTTGCAGAAAGCGGTCATAGGAACGCTTCTGAACTTCAATCAGGTTCGGAATCTGGAGCGCCGTTGGAATCTTTGAAAAGTCGAGACGATAGCGGGAGGCGCCATTCTTATTGGCCATGAATAACTCCTAAAATCTGTTGTTGTTCCAGTCCGCTCTCGTGGCGAACCGGAGGTCGGCTGCCGAAAAACGCCCTGGTGCTTTTCGGAGGCAAACCGTTAAACGAATGCAGCTTCAAAGAGCTGATGGTCGTGTTTTCCGACAATGGCTGGGACAAAAATAGCGGGTCAACGGAAGACAAGCTTTCCCGTTGACGCCGTTGAAGCGAATATCAATTACTAGTTTGTGTTTGTCCGCGCCCGTCTGAGTTAGACCGTTCTTTGATCCGCCGTTAATTAGTGGGCTCCGCTCGCGCTATCCTGCGCTCGCTTTGTGCTCACCCCCGGGGGATCCGTTAAAAAGACAAAAGGGCAGGTTAGGCCGAAACCCCTGCTTTTTAATATTTTACGCCTTATTTCAGCAATTGTCCTGCCAAATCTTGCGGGGGGAGCGCTTGAGCCAATCTATTGGATTGCCAAACCCTTCCCCCGGATTCAAATTGGGCCAAATATGCACAGAATTCAGGGCAATTAGGCCCTATTCCTGAACACTTCCCAAGGACTGGAGCTATTTCACTTCGACCGTAGCGCCAGCTTCAGTGAACTTCTTCTTAATAGTTTCCGCCTCTTCTTTGGAGACGTTCTCCTTGATCGGCTTGGGAGCTCCATCCACCAGGTCTTTGGCTTCTTTCAAGCCCAGGCTGGTGACCTCGCGGACAGCCTTAATTACGTTGATTTTGTTGGCGCCCGCCGCGGTCAGGACCACGGTGAACTCCGTCTTTTCCGGCTCGGGACCAGGTCCTGGACCGGGCCCTGGGCCTACGACTACCGGACCAGCCGCTGCCGCCGAGACGCCGAGGCGCTCTTCCAGCTTTTTGACCAGCTGGGCGGCATCAAGCAGGCTCAAGCTTACAATCTGTTCTTCGAGTTGTTGTAAATCTGCCATGTATAATCTCCACTCTTTCGCATCAGGATTTGTGCTGATTTCGCCGCCTCTATCCTCCCCGTGTTCCAATGCGCCCAGACCGCGCCACGTGAGTTCTTTTGACAGCGAGAACTTTCTGCCCCCTGAACGGCCGCACGCGCCACCCAGAAGGAAACAAGAGGCCCAAAACTTAATCAGTAATCTGCGGGTTGACTGCGGTAGCCTCTGCGCCAGCTTCTACGCTGGCGGGAGCTGCACCTGAGTCCTTGAACTTTTTCTTTTCCACGCCCTGCCCCACTACCACAGCCAGATTGCGGCCTACGGCGTTCATGGCCGTTACCAGACGCTGTGCCGGAGCATTGATCAGGAAGAGGAGCTTGGCGTAGATCTCTTCCTTGGACGGCATGGTGGCCAGGGTCTTAATCTCCTTCAGGGAGATCACGCGACCTTCCAGAACACCCGCTTTGAACGAGAACTCCGGATTATCCTCGACGTACTTGCTCAGAGCCTTGGCCAACATCACAGGATCGCCCTGGGTGTAAGCGATCGAAGTCACGCCCTCGAGCGACTTCAGAGCATCGGCAACCTTGGTGCCCTCCGACGCCAGGCGGGCGAGCGTGTTCTTGACCACCTGATAGCGGCCACCGGCCGTGCGCACCGTCTTGCGCAGCTCGAAATCCTTGGCCACGGTCAGCTTGGAAAAGGTGCCTACAATCATGCTGTTGGCTTTTTCCAGCTCGGTCTTGAGTTTCTGAATCTGTTCGGCTTTTTGTGCTTTTGTGACTGGCATTTTCTAATCCCTTTTAGGTGTTCAATTCCGGCTACGCCTTGGCGGCAGCCTCGACTGGGGCGGTGTCAACTGCGATTCCCGGCCCCATGGTGGAGGAGATATACGCTCCCTTGATGTACTTGCCCTTCGCTGCCGCGGGCTTGGCTTTGACCACGCTGCTGATCACTGCAGTGGCGTTGTCCACCAGCTTGTCCGATGTGAACGAAATCTTTCCCACGGGCACATGGATCAGGGCAGTTTTATCCGTTCGAAACTCGACCTTACCGGCCTTAATCTCCTTGATGGCATTGGTCACATCAAAGGTGACAGTGCCAGTCTTGGGATTGGGCATGAGTCCCTTGGGGCCTAAAACCTTGCCCAGCTTGCCCACAGATTTCATCATGTCAGGCGTGGCGATGACAGCATCGAAATCAGTCCAGTTTTCTTTCTGGATTTTTTCCACCATGTCTTCGCCACCGACGAAATCAGCTCCGGCGCCCTCTGCCTCCCGCACTTTTTCGCCACTGGTGATCACCAGCACCTTCTTGGACTTGCCCAGGCCATGCGGCAGAACCACGGTGCCACGGACCATTTGATCCGCATGCTTGGGATCAACTCCGAGACGCAACGTGACCTCGACGGTCTCGTCAAATTTTGCGTACTTTACCTTTTGCAAAAGAGGCACAGCTTCATTGAGGGCGTAAAGCCGCTTCTCAACTGCTGCCCGCGCTTTCGTGATATTTTTTCCTGCTCGTTGACTCATGACTATTCCTTATCTCCTACCGCTCCGGGGAAAAAAGTCCGGGCCGTAGTACGTGCGATGAAATTAAAATCTATGCAACAACATCGATGCCCATGCTGCGGGCGGTGCCTTTCACGCTCTTGATGGCGGCATCCAGCGAGGCGGCATTCAGGTCCGGCATTTTCTGCTTCGCAATGTCTGCCACCTGTTTCTCCGTCACCTTGCCGACCTTGTCCTTGTTGGGTGCGCCCGAGCCTTTGGCAATGCCGGCGGCACGC
>DATDGH010000925.1:0-2108 GCA_036522215.1 Candidatus Angelobacter sp.
ATTGGCCTCTGAATTCAGTTTCGGGATCGCGACTTTTCCTCCCCTACCCGGAACCAAGGAACGACCGAGTCCCTCGGCAAAAAACACCTCCCAGCCCTAACCCGCTCGGGATCAGCGAGGCGAGCATCTTTCTCACGCAGAGCAGTGCTGTTCACGCCCTCAGCGATCGTCGTCAGCTGCTGCGGACTTGGATGTGTGAGTTCGACCGGTCGCGAAGGGAACCGGTGTGCCTTCGCGGAGAACGTTGTTTTGGTTTGGACCGCGCGAGTTGTCTTTATGAATCACCCGGGCGCACAGGGTATCAAGGAAGGCGATTGCAATTCGGGAAGGTGAGTTGTTATAGTTTTCACGACCTACCACTTCGCAAAGATTCTTAAGCTGTAGCAGGCTGGAGTTTGACTCGTACTAGGCAGTTTGCTTGGGACGGTGGTAGTGTGTTTGACGCTGCTTCTGGCTGCGGAGAGTATAGTTGACGCCGTTTTACCTGATCACTTTCGGACTGTCGCTGCTGTTCTCCTTCGTTCTTACCTGGGGCGTGCGCAATCTTGCAATGGGTCGCGGCTGGGTAGCACCGCCGATTCAAGATCGCGACCTACATAAAGCTCCGTTGCCGCGGTTAGGCGGAGTCCCTGTATTCCTGTCCTTTCTGATTGGCGTTGCGGTTGCGTTGTTGGCCAGTCTGCATTTCCCGAATTTGGCGGCTGGACTCCCGATTCGGCCCCTTCTGACAGTTCTCGTGCCAGGTACTCTTATTTTTCTGCTTGGCCTCTACGACGACATCCATTCCATCGGTCCGTACACCAAGTTTGCGGTTCAAGGTGTTGCTGCAATCATGCTGTTTGCGGGTGGTTTGCGGATTCTCGACCTGCCTGTGTTGTTTGGTGCGCGGCATTTGCCTTGGTACATTGGCCTTCCGATCACAGTGCTGTGGGTCATCGGGATTACGAATGCATTTAACCTGATCGACGGTCTGGACGGACTGGCTGCCGGTTCCGCACTATTCTCCACTTTTGTCGTTTTTGTGGCAGCAATCTCCAATGGTTCGTCACTGGTCTCCCTGCTGGCCATTGCCTTGGCTGGAGCTATCCTGGGATTTCTCCGTTTTAACTTCAATCCTGCGACCATCTTTCTCGGGGACAGCGGAAGTTTGTTCATCGGATTCATGCTGAGTGCACTGGCATTGGAGGGCGCCCAGAAGGCTCCTACGGTGATTGCCGTCGCTATTCCGGTCGTCTCCTTCGGTCTGCCGATTCTTGAGACCACACTGTCCGTCCTGCGGCGCTTGATTAGCGGTCAGTCCGTATTCAAGGCGGATCGTGAGCACATTCATCACAAGTTGCTCCAAAACGGCATGTCGCCCCGCCAAGTTGTAATCGCCCTCTATGCGGTGTCGGCTCTTTTCGCCCTGCTCAGTCTGTTTCTGCTGTGGCCTGGAAGAGACACGCTGGGCTTGGTGCTGGTAGTGATAGGCGCGTGCGTCTGGTTTGGCGTTCAGCATTTAGGATACCTGGAGTTTTGGGAAATCCGGCGGGTGGCGCAACGCACAATCGAACAGAGAGGCATATTTGTCAATAATCTTGCCATTCGCCGGGCCACTGAGGAGTTGAAAGACGCCTGCGATTATGTTCAGGTATGTCGGATACTAGAGGCCGCTTTTTCGACCAATGATTTTGACAGGTTCGAATTGAGCATCCAGGCCCGAGCGGTAGAACCTCCGACCATCGGCGACAAATGTTTTCGTATGAAACCGGAAGAGAATCTATATTTCGAATGGAGTAAGCCCGGCGCTCTGAAGGTTCGCGACGACTGGCCGGGTTGGAGTCTTGGGCTGGAGTTGGTTACGTCCTCCAATCGGTGGCTCGGCTCGATGAAAATCTACCGGTTCTACGCGGACCGCGCCCTTCTTGTAGACTCCAATCTGTTGACCGCAGTTTTCCCGGTCGTTCTTGCCGACGCACTGGATCGTGCTCTCAACTCCGAGCAGGGCGGAGTGCCCGAAGCGGCAGCCCGCACGGATTTAATGGCCGAGGAAGCTAGTTAACGGTTTTCTTGCCCGCTGATAGAGCCAACACCAGTTCACAAACCTATTACTGACGAAAAACCTCGGC
>DATDGH010000926.1:0-7187 GCA_036522215.1 Candidatus Angelobacter sp.
CACATTGGACGACTGGAGTTGGGTGCTCTTCACCATGTTTTGCACGTTGATGCTCATCTCGTGCATGGTGCTGGTGACCTCATCAATAGCTGAAGCCGCCTGGATACTCACTTTGGCGGAATCATCTGACGCGCTGGCCACCTGGTTTGAGCCGCTGGCTACCTGGGCCGCGCTGTCACGAACATTCTTGACCAGGTTGCGAAGACCAAAAGTCATCTCGCGGAAAGCATTGCCCAGGGTGTCACGCTGAGACCGCGGATGAATCTCTGTGGAAAGGTCGCCGCCTGCGATAGATTCCGAGATTGCCGCCATTTCCCGGAGGTAGTCCACCAGGTTGTTAAAGGTGCGAGCAAGCTCGCCGATTTCGTCATCGCTGTGCATCTCCACCTTCTGATCGAGGTCGCCGGTGTTGGCGATTTGACTGGAAACGGAGATGAGCTGCGCCAGCGGAGAAGTGATGGTTTTAGCGGACCTTAATGCGATGTAGATACCCAGCAGGAGAACTGCAAGAAAACCGATGATCGTAACCGCCATGGTGAAATTGCCCGCTCTTTGGTCAGAGGTCTGTGAGTCGTCCATCATGGACTTGATGATTCGATCCAGGTCGTTCAACGGCCCGACTTCTTTTTCCAGCCAGGAATTCGGCTCGGCCTGAAGATAGGCGATTTGAAGTTCCGCGACTGTCGAACTACCGTTATCTACCCGGCGCCTCCTGTCCATAAGAGGAGTCGCGAAATCGGACAGCCAGCTCTGTTCAACCTTGCTTACCTGGTCCAGCAGATCCCGCGCACGGCCCGCGCTATCACCCAGCGCACTGGTTTTTTGTTTCGCGGTATCAATCAGGGTGGTCATGTCGTTTTCGGCATCGAGAAGGGACTTGGCTTCGCCGCTGTCTCCGCTCAACAGGAAGTTGCGGAGGCGAAGCTGGTTTTGCATTCTCACCTGGTCCAATTTCGACTTGGCCTGCACCAACTCAATCACCTTGTCTGCCACGTTCTTGGCGCTACGCTCGTGCATCACCGCAAACATATTGGCCATGAACAGGACGAACACAATGACCAGGATGGATCCAAATCCCCAGTAGAGTTTTTTCCGAATGCTCATTGTTCAACCTCTCCGCGTTACCCTGAGACTCTTCCCAGGTGAGCGCCTTCAGTCCGCCTTACTGCCGACGGGAGCGTCTGCGGACACAATCTCTCCCGGCTGGAAAGAAAAGCAACGACAGGGCCACCCTTGGCGCATTAGGTACTTTCGGAACCAGGACATCGCTAACCCAATGAAAACAAAGACCAGCGATTAGGTCGCTCTATGATCTGGCAAGGACTGGAAGGCAGGTACCCGTCTCATGTGACAAGGCATTTTGCGGTTCCGTCTCAGACTGAGATCAAAAAGGTCGTCTCGCTGTTTCATCCGGAGGTGCTAGACCTTATTTGTGTTGACTCAAAATGAGATTTCAGAGTACTTTCAGAATTCCCCCGGCTTTGCCCTTTCAAATGCCTCCGCAAAGAAAACACGGGGTACCCATCTCAACCGCAAACGAGACCTCCGGCGCCATGCGAAAGGTGCTGGAAGCATATGTCCAGTTATCGCAATGGAGTGGGAACCAGGTAGCCTTGCGCAGTTATGTCGCTGAAAGGGGGAGGGATATATCGCAGGCTGTAGTTGCTGGAATGGTACAGAAGGCTGACCAGACCTATGTTGTAGGGAGCATAGCAGCTGACGGGAATGCCGACGCCGGCAAGTCCGCTCTTATTTCTCATGCCAAGACATTTGCAGGGCAAGCCATTCAGTCAAAAGAACTTCTGAGTTTCAACCTGAGCGGGGATGCCGGTTCGGTGTACTTTGGGCTAGCCGAGCCCGTCATTACTTCGCAGTCCGCCACGGTCCTGATCGTCCTTAAGCGAGAGCCGTTTTCCTCTGATGAGATTGCCGCCCTCGAGCTTCTGGCAGATATTGCCCGGCTGGCTCTGGAGAACGCTGAGTTAACCGATTTGGCTGCCGCCCAGCAACAACACCTGAACCAACTGCTGGCCATCTCCACGGATTTGGGGGCCACATCCCATCTGGATAGCTTTTTGAGCAAGTTTGTGGTGCGGGCCGCCGAATTTCTTGGTTTCGGGCGCGTCTTTGTGGCAATGGTGGAGGGCGCAGAGTGTCGTGTTCGATGGGGATGCATCCATGGAGCCGCCAATCCGTTGAATATCGAGATCTCCACAGCCAGCACCCGGCGAATCCTGGAGTCCAAAGAGAGCTATGTAACTGACGACATCAGCGAGTTTCCTCCCGATGACACAAAGAGTGAGGACACGCGAGCCGAATATCGCGTCAGGCAGTATATGGGCATCCCTTTGCTTTCAAGCGATGGACGCGGTCTGGGAATTCTGGGGCTGCTGGACAAAAAAGATGGGGGCAAGGTTGGGCAGAATGACGTAGCCCGAGCCAAGGCGTTAGCCGCGGAAGTCGCGGTAGTCCTGGAAGCCGGCGAGAACCTCCATCTTTCGGAACAGCACAGAAAACGGGCTGAGAACCTGATGGAAATGGCGCTCGAGTTGGGTTCCGCACTGCGCCTGCCCGAATTCGTCAAGAACTTTACCGCCCGTGTTGCCGGCATGATGCAGGCCAGAAGCGCCATTCTTGCATTGGCCCAGGGAAACAGACTGGAGAGCGTGGGCTTTTACGGAATCAAGATGGAGCGCAACCAGCAACGCAAGCTGAACGCCGCGCTCTCCCAGTTTTCAGAAAAACATCCGGACCTCAAGATCACCGGCAGTGGGGTGCAAGCGCTGGGCAAGGAAGTGATTGACAGCTTTGCCTGGGAAAATCTGACTCTGGTGCGCCTGGAAGGTACGGAGGGAGATCTGGTTGGGATTCTTTGCCTGGCCGACATCAGCAAAGAGCTGTCGCCGAATGATCTCAATTTGCTGCAAGCTTTGATTGGCCACGCTTCGGTGGCACTGGAGAACTCACGCCTCTTCACCCGGATCACTCAATCCAGCCGCCAATGGGCTGAGATTTTTGATTCCATCACCGACTTTATTGTGGTCCACGACGAGCAGTATCGGGTGTTGCGCATCAATCGCTCGCTGGCGGAATTCATCGGTGTGAGGCCCTCGGAGCTGATTGGCCTGGACATGCGGGCGCTGATCTCACTCTCTCCAGACACGGTTCAGCCGTGTCCCTTCTGCCGCAACGACAATGGCTCAGACGAATACCTGCATCCTTCGCTGGAGCGCACCTACCTGGTTTCTACCTCCCGCATTCATGGAGCGCTGAATGAAGGATTGCAGACTGTCCATGTGCTGAAGGACATTACAGACCGCCGCGAGGCGGAGCGCCGTTATCGCGAGTTGTTCGATAACGTGCAGGAAGGGGTCTTCTTCTCTTCGCCTGAAGGGCGCTTCATCGAGGTCAACGACGCCCTGGTCCGCATGCTCGGCTACCAGAACCGGGAAGAACTTCTCAAGCTCGATCTCGAAACCCAGGTTTATGTTTCTACGGAACAGCGCGACAAGGTGGTCAAGCTCCTGCATGAACATGGCGCCGTCCAGAATTTTGAAGTATCACTTCGCCGCCGCGACGGCACGCTCATTCACGCGCTGGAAAATGCATTTCTGGTGCGCGACGGACAAGGCAAGGTCCTGCAGTATCGGGGCGTTCTTCTCGACATCACCAAGGTCAAGAATTTTCAGGCGCAACTACAGCGGGAACGCGATTTTACCAGCAAAATCCTGAACAACACTCAGACCATGATCATGGTAGCGGATACGGCGGGACTCATCAGTTATGCCAACCGCCGCTGCTATGAGGCCGGCGCCTTTGATCCCCAGGCCCTGGTCGGCAACCGTCTGGACAAGATCGTTCCTGCAACTCACCTGCGTGAGTTTAATCTGGCGTTTGACAGCAGCCTGCATGGAAAACAGGTGGACAACCTGGAAATCTCAATTACGCGCGGCAACGGTTCCCAGGGAAAATTTGCTGTCAATCTGAGCCCCATGCGGGATGAGTCCGGAGACGTGAACAGCGTAGTCGTGCTGATGACAGATATTACAGATGCCGCCATGATTCAGGCCAAACTCATGCATACCGAGAAGATGGCCGCAGTAGGCCAGCTTGTTTCCGGTGTGGCCCACGAGGTAAACAATCCCCTCACTGCGATCATGGGCTTTTCCGATCTGCTCATGGAAAACCCTGATCTTCCCGATAGCGCCCGAAAAGATCTCAAAGTCATTCTGGAAGAATCCCACCGTACCCGGGAGATTGTGAAGAACCTGCTGAGTTTTGCCCGCCAGCGGCCGCCGCATCGCCAGTCTTTGCAGATCAATAGCGTCCTGCAAAGCACGGTGGCGTTGCGCTCGTATGACCTCTCCAATTCCGGGATCGAAATAGTGGAGAAATTTGCCGAAGGGCTGCCTGACCTGGTGGGCGATTCTCATCAACTGCAACAGGTTTTTCTGAACATATTGAATAACGCTTTTGACGCGGTGCGTTCTAGCGGAAGGCCGGGACAGATTCAGATTGAGACCCGCAATCGCCAGGATTCGGTTGAAATCGCATTTCGCGACAATGGAGAAGGAATCAAGTTTCCGGAAAGAATCTTCGATCCTTTTTTCACCACCAAGGAGGTGGGGAAGGGAACCGGCCTGGGACTGAGCATCTGTTATGGCATCGTGCGTGAGCACGAGGGCGAGATCCTGTGTTCCAACAATAAAGACGCTCCAGGAGCGACCTTCGTTGTGCGGCTGCCCGTTCGAGCCAGAGTGGGGCACAGTGTACTGGCAGCAGCAAGGGAGAGAGCATGAGCAGCCCATCGCGAAAGCTGTTGCCGTTGCTGCTCATTGAAGATGAGCGCTCGGTCATGGATTTCCTCCGCGTCGCCCTGGAACGGCACGGTTACTCATGCCGGAGCGCCAGTTCAGCGGCGCAAGGCATCACCATGCTCGAATCAGGCGTCTTTAGTGGAGTCATTTCAGACATGCGTACGCCGGGGGGAGCTTCGGGTGCAGACGTCTACGAATGGATCGCCGCCCATCGCCCGGAATTGAAAAACCGAATGCTCTTTATCACCGGCGATACAGTCAATGAAGAGACGCTGAAGGCGCTGAATCACACGGGTGTTCCTTACATCGAAAAGCCATTTCGTGTGAAAGACCTGATTGCGAATGTGGAAACGATATTTGGACGGGCGCAATGAGCGGCGATTTGCAGCCACGATTTCTGATTGTTGACGACCATCAGAGCATTCGCAAACTATGCATGACTGTGGGCGGCTCACTGGGCTTGCACTGCATGGAGGCCGATAGCGCGGAGGCTGCTCTTGCTTATCTGGAGACCGACTCGCCGGACATTATCCTTGCCGATCTGATGATGCCGAATATGAGCGGCCTGGAATTCCTGCCACGGGTCAAACAGATCCTGCCGCGCACTGAAATCGCCATCATGACCGGCCATGGCTCCATCGAGACCGCGGTACAGGCGATGCGCCTGGGCGCCTATGACTACATCACCAAGCCTTTCCGCATTGAAGAGCTCAAGCTGCTTTTGAATCGCATGCAGGAGAAGGTCCAACTGGTGGCTGAAAATCAATTTCTGCGTGAGCGCGTGGGCGTGGAGATGGAGTTGAACGGCATTGTGGGTTCATCATCCAAGATCCAGGATGTGCTGCGCCTGGTAGCCCGTTTGAAAGATACGCGGACTCCGGTGCTCATTACCGGTGAAAGCGGAACGGGCAAGGAGTTGGTAGCGCGGGCCATTCATTATCGCGGGTTGTTTGCGCAGCGCGCCTTTGTGGCCGTGGATTGCGGTTCGCTGGTGCCAACCTTGATTGAAAGCGAGCTGTTCGGATACGAAAAGGGGGCGTTCACTGGAGCCATCAAGTCCAAGGAAGGGCTTTTTCAGGCTGCCAGCGGAGGCACAATCTTCCTGGATGAGATCGGCGAACTGCCCATGGAGATGCAGGCCAAGCTGCTGCGTGTCCTGCAGGAAAAAGAGGTCCGTCCAGTCGGTAGCAACCAGAGGGTGAAGGTGGACGTGCGCGTGATCGCTGCCACGAACCGCGACCTGGAAGCCGCGTACAAGGACGGAGAATTTCGCAAGGACTTATACTTCAGACTCAATGTAGTGACTCTGCACATTCCTGCTCTGCGGGAAAGGAAGTCAGACATCCCCACGCTGGTCCACTATTTCCTGGATAAGTTCGCGCCCGGCAGGATGATTACCATCTCTCCCGCAGCCATGGAGTGCATGCTGCAATATGACTGGCCAGGGAATGTTCGCGAGTTGGAGAATGTAGTGGAACGGGCGGTAGCTCTGGGCAGCGAAAACACGCTGGAAATCCACGATCTCCCTCCCGCTGTCCACGCCGGAGCCGATTCGCAATTTCCTCCGGAAAGAACGTCACAGCCCAAACCCCCAGTTTCCGATACTGATCTGGAAGCACTGGAGCGAGCTACCATCCAGCGCGTGTTTGAGCAGGTCAATGGCGATAAAGCGCTTGCAGGAAAGATGCTTGGCATCAGCCGGGCAACGCTCTACCGGAAGTTGAAGCGGTACAACATCGCTTTCCGGAAGAGTGCTGCGGCTGCGTCTTGAGCATTTTCATGGTGAGTGTAGTCTTTCTGCTGGCGGTCTCTTTTCGTGATAAAATTGAACATGTTCATGATTGACCGTCCGCAAAAACCGGTAGTGATCTATGACGGCGCCTGCGGCATCTGTGCCGGCAACCTCAAGTGGCTGTACCGGCTGGATACGCTTAGAAAGTTCGACGCGTTGCCCTACCAGGCGAAGGACCTGGAACTGCTTTTTCCCAATCTAAAGATCGAAAACTGCAACAACGCCATGCACCTGGTGTTTCCCGATGGCCGGATCTACGCTGGAACCGACGCTTTCCGGCAGATCTTCCTGAGAATGCCGTTGATGTTCGTTGTAGGGTTGCTCATGTCCATACCTCCGCTTCCTTGGATTTTGCGACGTCTTTACCCGATCCTGGCGCGCAATCGCTATCGCCTGGGCGGCAAGTGCGAACTGATACTGCCTGAGCACCCCGCAGCACCGCCCACCTCACAACCACTGTCTTAATAGAGTCGCCAACCTAACCCGGAATGGAGATTTGATGAGACTGGAGTGTTTCATCCTGAGACGCGACTCTGATATGAACCCTGCTGAAACTCGCCACATCATTCAAAATCAAT
>DATDGH010000927.1:0-8524 GCA_036522215.1 Candidatus Angelobacter sp.
GATTCTGAAGGCACAAGGTGATTTGGCCGGAGCGCTGGTGTATACGCAGCGGGCGCTCAAGATCGGCGAGCAGGTGTACGGGCCGAATCATCCCACCGTGGCCATTCGTGCCAACAACATCGGCCAGATTCTGCAGGAGCAAGGGGACTTGCCCGGAGCGTTGGAGTACGCTCAGCGGGCGCTTAAGATCGATGAGCAGGTCTACGGCCCCAACCATCCCGCTGTCGCCGGGGGCGCCAACAACATCGGTTGGATTCTGCGAGACCAGGGCGATCTTGTGGGTGCCGAAGAGTACATGCGGCGAGCGCTGGAGATCTTCCAGAAGGCTTATGGGCCGGACAATCCGAGCACAAAAACCGTCGCGGCGAATCTTTGCATCTTGCAGGAACAAATAGATGCTCAAAAATCCAAATCATAGGGGACAGGTTAAAGGGAACAGGTTACAGCAGAAAAGGCAACTGCAAGACCCGCGACGCTCTGCGTCGCTTTCCCACCGCCGAGGGCGGCGGTGCCACACGAGAATCTAGGGAATAGGGAACAGGTAACAGGGAACAGAACAACCAAAAGCAACGGCAACGTCGGCACTTTATGCCGCTCGCTTCCGATCCAGCGTTTTGGCTCTTCGGGAAATGCTCGCCAGATATGGGAACATGAACAGAGCCACAGCAGCGGCAGTGGCAGAGCCGAAGATCACGAATAAACCGAACCGTTGCGTCGGCGGGAAGTTCGACAACAGAAAGATACCGAATCCGCAGCAGATCACCAGCAGTGACGTAGCAATCGGCTGCCACAGATGCGCGCAGGCCTTTGACCATGGCGACCATGAATCTCCCGACCGCTTTGCCCGTCGGGTAAACATGGTGAGATAGATCATGGCATCCACTCCCATGCCCAGATCGAGATTGGCCGCCGATGCGGTGATAAAATCCAGCGGCATTCCCAGGTAGGCGATGTAGCCGCGGACCACCACGGGAATGACGGTCAGGCTCACCAGCATGGCCGCCGCCACTTTCAAGGATCGCGAGAACGCGAAGCCCATCACCACGAAGATGCCGATCAGCAGCAGCACGCCAGAGATGATGCTGGAGGTTACCAGTTGCGTCATTTGATCCAATAGGTTGTACGTACCGCCCAGCAGCACCGTGTGGAACCCGTTCCGATGCACGATGCTTTTCAAATGATTGATCACCTCGCGCCGCGATTCCTTTCGCCCTGTCTCCTTCATGCGCAGCACATATAAAGTCCGGTTCCGATCGGAGGTGATCAACTGGCTGGAAATCTCCCCATACTTGGGCTGATCCAGGATTTTGATCTCCTTTTCAGTAGAGAGGAAGATGGAGAACCAGGGGCGCTTGGCCTCGCTTAACACCACAGGGAGCGATTCCACGTTGCCGACGGCGTGATCCTTCTCGAGGTCTTCCTGCAGTCCCCAGAGCCGCTTGTAGGCCTCCTTTGTATTTAAAGGAGCATGTTGCTTGTCTTCGACCACAAAATAGAGCGGGCTGCTACCGCCCGTCTTGTCGACGTAATCAAGTCCACTGCGAATATCTCCCCCCTCTTTGAAATAAGAGGGAAGATCGGGGTCAGTATTCAGGCGCAGCAAACCAATCGCGCCGATTACGGTGAACACAGCCAGCCCAGCAACGATCCGGCCGTGCCGCTGGGCAAAGAACGCGTTCATGTGTGACTCGAGACCCTTCATCCAACCCGCTGGCCGAGATGATGTGGCCGGGGCTTCTTTCAGAAACCAGGGATAGATGCCATAGGCCGCAGCCAAGGCCATCGTCGCACCAATGGCGCCGGCAATGCCTAGATGCCGCATGGGCGTGGACTCAACAAACAGGAGACTGATGAATCCCAGGAACATGCACGTGGCGCTCCAGAACGACGGCGCCACGGTCTCCTTGACCGCCTCCCACACCGCGTCGCGTTCTTCAATCTCCCGCTCTCCGCGAATGCGTTTCCAGTTGAAAGTCAGGAAGACCATGGGCGAGAGCGTCATCACGAAAACCATGGTAGAGAGGTTGGCGGTGAGCGGCCCAATCGGGATGTGGACCAGTTGCGTGACAATCAACGTGGAGGCGCTGGAAATAGCACAGGCGACAAACGTCCCCAGCACAATCCAAGGCGAGCGGAAGACGACGAGCAAAATCACACCGAAAATGCAGATGGCCGCCAGAGTGAATACGCGCAGGTCTCGGGCCAGATTCCGGGCGATCAATTCGGTCACGTATGGTATGCCTGACATGGCCAGCTTGAAGCCGGGGCTGTCAAAGCGGCGCTGGATGGTCTCCAGCCTGCGCATGGTTTCCTCTCCAACGTTCTTCTTGAGCGTTAGGAAGATGTAACTGGATTTCTGATTTTTGGAGATCAGGAGCCGCGTCCAGAGATCGCTCTTCAAGGCATCATCAATGTTCTTCGGCCCGCGGCTCAGGGATTGAATGCCGCTGACTCCGGGCACCCGCTCCAACTCCTCGGTGAACATCTGCAAACGGTGAGCATAGGCAGGCGAACGGATGTCACCCGTGGCTACCAGAATGATCTGATCCGGTTCGGGGAAGAGCTTTTCGATCTGATCATCTGCACGGACTTGAGGATCGTTCTTGGAGAAGAAGAACGTTTCATCCACCTTGGGTTTCAAATCGACCAACTGAAAGCAAATGGTCATGACCAGCCCGGCGATGCCAAGACAGAGCAAAACCGGCAGAGACAGAAATAGAAAGCGCTTCCGGCGGGGAAGTGAATCGCGCTTGCGAAATTCTTGAACTCGTTTGCTCGCCAATTATTTTGTGTTGCCCCTTCGCTCAATTCCGGGGCATATTACCTCCTTCTGTTTGATGCAAGCGCTCAAACCATTACAGGATGAGTTGAGGGTTCATCCGTCGCCATCTCCTGGCAGAGCAGGCGCATCCACATTTTTATCCATCCAAACATGGAAAATGAAGTTGAGCGGGAGGAAATATGAAAGAAAGCAAACTGACAATTCCTGAATTGATATTGATTGCCGGAACCCGGGTGGCGCTGGGCATCGGCATAGGTTTATTGCTTTCAGGCCGGTTCAGCAGCGAGCAGCGCCGAGCTGTCGGATTGACTCTGGCAATCGTAGGAGGTGTGACCACGGTTCCGCTGGTCATGAATGTGGTAGGCAAGAGCAATGCCGGCCGCGATGAGACAGGCCTGGCGGCATAGAAAAGCTTTCATCATTCATGCCGCAAAGCCAGCAGCGGATCCACGCGGGTGGCTCTGCGGGCAGGGATGTAGCAGGCGAGCAAGGCAATCAAGACCAGACAAAGAGGCGCAGCGAAATAGATTGCCGGGTCATTGGCTTTGACTACGTGCAGCGAACTGGCCAGCAGACGCTGCAGGGAAAACGCAGCCACCACGCCCAGAGCAAAACCCAACAATATCAGCCGTGAGCCGTGTCCCAGCACCAGGCGCAGGACGTGCTGGTGGGTAGCGCCCAGAGACATGCGAATGCCAATCTCCCGTGTGCGCTGGGTCACGGCGTAGGAGAGCACGCCGTAGATTCCGATGGCCGCCAGCAGAAGCGCGATGGCGGCAAAAACGCCGATCAGCAGGGTAATGAATTCTTCTCCCGCAGCATGTTCAGCCACCACGTCGTTCATGGCACGGACGTTGTATAGCGGCAGACTGGGGTCGAGCCGCGCCAGCTCATGCCGCACAGCCTCAGCGATTCCGGCTGCGCTGGAAGTGTGCAGCACCAGAAAGAGACCTGTATCGCCGTCAAACGCCGTATAACCCTCCGGCTGGGCCGCCTGGGCAAGACCCCACTGCTTTACGTCTGCGACAACGCCAATCACCTGTCTCCAGGGGCCGGTATCGCTCCCGGGAGCATACATCTGGCCCAGCGGGTTCTGGTTGGGCCAGAAAATCTGCGCCATCTTCTGGTTGATCACAGCGGGATAGATCATGGTGTTAGATTCTTGGGGGTGGTCCTTACCGTCCTTGAAAATCTGCTCGGCTCGCTGGTCCAGTTGCAGAGAAGTTTGCAGGTCCTGATGGTTGAAGTCACGTCCCTGCAGCAGCGGGATGCCCATGGTATGGAAGTAGCCGGGCGTGACCGAATGATTTTCTACCAGCAGATTTTCCCATTGCGTGGAAGGATTGCCACGCACCTTTACCGTGCTGTTGGAACCACCTTCCAGCGGCAGGCGGTCGCTGACGGCTGCGGCTTCAACGCCCGGAATCTTCTCTGCCGCTTGCAGCAGCGCTCGCGAAAAATCAAATTGCTTTTGCGGTTCCTTATAGTTTGCGGGGGGCAAGCTGATGGCGGCGGTCCAGAGATTGTCTGTGCGCACGCCAAAACTGTTCTTGCGCAAGAGAATGAAATCCTTCAACAGCAATCCCGAGGTGATCAGCAGCAACACGGAGAGGCCAACTTCCGTTACTACCAGCACGTTGCTGGTGAAGCGTCGCCTTCGGCTAACGCTGGAGAAGCCTGCTCCTCCGCGCAGTTCGTCATGCAGATCAGGCCGCGAGGTTTGCCAGGCAGGAAGAATCCCGAAGGCCATTCCGGCCAGGGTTGCGATGGCCAGCGTGAAGCCAAGTACAGGAAGGTTGATCTCGATGGAATTGAGATTTGGGACGCTAAAGAATTTGAGCACTGTGAGCCGGATGCAGGCGGCAGCGACGAGCAGTCCGGTAACCGCGCCGGCCATGGCGAGCAGAAGACTTTCCGTGAGCAATTGACGAATGAGGCGGCTTCTGGCGGCACCCAAAGCGATGCGGATGGCCATTTCTTTTTGCCGGGCGACGGACCGCGAGAGCAGCAGGTTGGCAACGTTGGCGCAGGCGATCAGCAGGACGAGCGCCACCGCCCACAAAACCATAATCAATGAGGTGCGCGACTCCGCAACCATAGACTCCTGCATGGAAACCACGAACGCTCCCACATTATGGTTGGACCCTGGATACTGCTGTTCCAGACGCCTGGCGATCAGGGTCAGCTCCGTCTGCGCCTGCTGGATGGTGCTTCCGGGCTTCAGCCTTCCGAGTGCGCTGGCCCAGTGATTGCCGCGCGGATTCAAGCCTTTGGAATCCATGTCCTGTGGAACCCACAACTGTGTGCGGAGCGGGTAATGAAAGCCTGCAGGCATTACGCCCACAACCGTGTATTTTTCGTTGTCCAACTCGATCTGCCGCTCGGCTATTTTGACATCGCCGCCAAAATGGGTTTGCCAAAGACCAAAACTCAAGATGGCCACATGATCGTGGCCGGGCTTATCCTCATCCGAAGCCCATGTGCGGCCCAGAAGTGGACGCGCGCCCAGAAGGGCAAAGAAATTTGATTCCGTAGGCGTGCCGATCACATGCTCGGCACGGCCCTGATCGCTCAGGTTGTAGGAGTGAGGCCAGCTATAGAGTGTCATGTCCTCAAAGCTGTGGGATTGCGCTTTCCAATCCACAAAGTCCGGACCCGCGAAAGGATAGTGACCGGGAGCGGATTCGGTTTCATAGAGCCGGACGAGTTGGCCGGAATCATGGAACGGCAGCGGCCGCAGAAGAATGGCGTCAATCACGCTGAAGATGGCAGTATTAGCGCCAATGCCAAGAGCCAGCGTGATGATTGCAACTGCGGTGAGTCCTCGTGTCCTGAGTAAATTACGAAATCCGTAGCGCAAGTCCTGGAGAAAAGACATGATCGGCTCCTGAGGCGGTTTTCGGCCAGTTTAATCCCTGCACTTTAGACGACCGTGAGAAAGGCGGGAAAGCAAAGCCGAACAGAGAAATTCCGGCCCCGTCGACCGGCAATTGAGGCGAGAGGAACCTGCCGCTATGGTTTCCCGTAGCGCACCTCCGCGCGATCATAGCCACCCCTACAGGATTCGAGACATCATTTATTGACAAATTGTTGACATTTACGGGGCGCCCACACTGAATCTTATTAGGATAAGCTGAGTCTTATAAGCGTAAGAATTTAAGACTGGAGTCTGTTGTGGTCCCCCAAACATTCGGCTCGCGCTTTTCCTCTCGATTGCTTCTGATGATCTGGGTGATTCTGCCCCTAATTGCAAGTTCAGCGTTTCTGGTGCTCAGTGGATGCGGAAGCATGAGCCATCCCGCCATGATGATGAATCAGGGGCCGGCAAGCAGCCTGGCCTTTGTTTCCAATTCTGGTTCGGGAACTGTTTCAGCATTTACGGTGAGCACGTCGGGTAGTCTTGCTCCTGTTCCTGGTTCGCCGTTTACGGCCGGCGCCGGGGCTGAGTTTATGGCCTTCGATTCGGTCCACAACTTTCTCTTTGTCAGTAACCAGAGCGCGAACTCGCTGTCAGCATTTTCCGTCAATACAAGCACGGGTATGCTGACTGCGGTTCCGGGCTCTCCGTTTACAACCGGCTCGCGACCCACAGGGGTTGCAGTGGCGCCGATGGCCGGCCTGGTATTCGTGGGCAATCAGAATGACAGCAGCGTCACGGTCTTCAGCATGAATACCAGCACGGGAATGCTCACGCCTGCCGCGGGATCGCCCATGACCGGAATATCAAATCCATTTGGATTAGCAGTCAATCCAGCAGGAACATTTCTCTTTGTAAACAATTTCAGGGATGACCCTAGCGGAGGCGCAAACGCAGTCTCCACATTTCACATCAATGCCAACGGGAGCTTGAGCGCGGTCGGCACTCCATTTGCGACTTCCAGCCCGGCGGGAATCACCTCACCCGTGGGATTGGTCACGGATGGCCAGCAACTTTTTGTCGGCAATCACATGGCGGAGTCTGTGGTTGCTCTCCAGATTAATAGCGGGACAGGCGCATTATCCTCTACTTCAACTTTGCCTGCACCCGGATCAGGGTGCAGTACCTCGTGCCACAACAATCCCCTGCGCTTGACCGTTGACCCGATGGACAAGTTTATCTTTGCCACCAATGTAGCCGCCGGTACGGTCTCCACTTTCAGCATCAACAGCGGATCCCTGTCGGCCATGTCAACCGCGGCGACCGGCCAGCATCCGTTCGGAGTGGCCACCGATCCGACGGGATCTTTCCTGTTTGTGGTAAACAAGGTGGATAACAATTTATCCGCTTTCTCCATCAATGCCAGTTCGGGCATGCTCTCGCCGGTAGGAGGCTCTCCTTTTTCTGGTGGCGGCCTGAATGCTCCCACGGACATTGTGGTGGTAAAGAAAATGTAATCGGCTGTTCCGCTGCTCAGTGCAATTCGTTCTTCACTACGCGCCCACCACTCATAACAAAACGGACGTGTTCTAACTCGCTAATGTCCGCAAGCGGGTCACCGCTGGTGGCAATGAGGTCAGCAAATTTGCCGGCTTCGATGGCGCCAACGCGGTCTTCCCAACCGATCAGGTTCGCAGCATTGACGGTGGCGGCGCGAAGGATGTCGACGGGCTGCATCCCCAGGTCGCGCAAGGCTGCAAACATGATCGCGGTGGCCTGGCCGCGTGTTTTACCCGGATACTCGAACCACATATCTGAGCCTATTGCGTAGTTGACTCCAATCTTTAAGACCTGCTGAAGGCGTCCAGGTATTGTCAGCCTTTCCTATTTCTCATAGGCGTCAAAGAACTGCTTGTACTGGGGAGGCAGAACCATTGCGGTCTCGAACATTTTTCGCAACCGGCCGCCATAGAAAGTTTGAGTTATGTCAAGGAAGATGCCCTTGTCGTGCATCATCTTGAGTTGCTCGTCTGTCATAGCATCTCCGTGCTCTATGGAATCCACGCCTGCGTCGATGGAAGTCTGAATACCAAGCACAGTGGTAGCGTGGACAGTTACTTTCATACCGGAGCGATGTGCTTCCTCCACAATGGCCTTCATCTCTTCCGGAGTGATGAAACGGCCGTCCGCATCAGCCACGGCTTTAATGAAATCTGCGCCATAGAACTTATTTTCGCGCACAGCTTTGCGGCCGTCATCAGGACTGCCAACTTGAAGGAATTCCTGCTCGATGATCCGCTCGGCGACGGCAGGATTCAAGCGAACAGCCTGGCCACCCGGCGGAGTAAGTTTGCGGCAGGATGCCAATATTCGCGGACCTTGTACCCATTGCTGGTTGATGGCATCGCGCAGCGCAGCATCGCCATCGATTCCCGAATGGCCGACCACGCGAACGGTTGTAAATCCAGCTTCAAGGTCCTCGCGCGCCATACGTGCGCCTAAAAGCACACGCACGGAAGGGCCAGCCTCTGCCACGTTCAGCAGAATGCTATCTGCCGGATCCATGGGCAAAGTTCCTGTCAGCAAATGAGCATGGCTGTCAATCAGTCCGGGAAGCACTGTGGCCTTGCTGAGATCAATGACTACGGCATCCTTCGGCGCATGAGATTGGACGCCGGCCAGGGGGCCAACTTCTTTGATCCTGTCGTTCTCGATCAGCACACCCTGGTTACTCAGATATTTGCCCTGGCGGACGTCAAGCAGGCGTCCGGCTTTCAGCAGAATGGTTGCCGATACTTGATTTGCGGATTGCGCTGCCGCCGCAAGGCTCACTGATAAAAGCAGGATCAAACGCACGATTTGCATAAGCCCTCTCTTTGGACATG
>DATDGH010000928.1:0-3061 GCA_036522215.1 Candidatus Angelobacter sp.
ACTTGTGTTGAATCAGGTCGCGCAGGATTTCTAACATGGTGAGTACTCTATCAAAGTGTTCCGAGTTTCGGCCTTCGCTAATTGCTATAAAATTAGATGGGCCATGCGTAGATCCATTCTGCTTCTGGGAACATTGATTGCAGCATTGACACTCGCTGTCTCATCGGCTTTTTTCGTTAATGCGGCAGCCACCAAAACCAGGCAGAGGGGCGAAACTGATAGCGGCGATCCGGCCAACTTCTCGCCTCAGGAGTGGGCCATTATCAAAACCCTCTCCCCTCTACCTGATCTGCCCGTAGACCTTACCAACAAATATCGCGATTCGCACGCTGCCGCCCTTTTGGGACAGAAGCTCTTTTTCGACCCACGACTCTCTGGCCCCATTCAAACCGGCACGCCTGCGCAGGGGCAGCTCGGCGCCATCGGTGAAAAAGGCAAAATCGCCTGCCGCAACTGTCACATGCCGGAATCAAAGTGGATGTTCGATATCCGCTCCAATAATGGCGGCCCAATCCCCAACGCAACCGCGCTGGGCTCCCTGTGGATGACGCGCAACGTGAGCAGCGTCGTCAATACCGTCTTCTATATTCACGCTAAATCGGGCGCGCACTGGCGGGAAAATGACGGCTTCTCTGATTCGGAGTGGTTCGACGCACAAAGCGAACCTGAAGGCCCGCCCGTGCAAAACGGCAGCAGGTTGCAGCTTGCTCATGTCATCTTCGACCATTATCGCGATGACTATAACCATGCCTTCCCTGAGTTCTCGCTGGATCCGGGTCTGGCCAACCTGAGCCGCTTCCCCGCGACCGGCTCACCTTACACAGACACCGCCAATTGGAACAGCCTGGGCCCGCCCGACAAGCAGATTATCAACCGCATTCTGGTCAACTACGGCAAAGCCATCGAGGCCTATCTCAGAAAACTGGTCAGCCGCAATGCGCCTTTCGATCGCTATGTTGCCGGCGACCACGACGCCATCAGCCGGCAAGCCAAGCTTGGGTTAAAACTTTTCATTGGTAAGGCAGGATGCATTCATTGCCACAACACGCCCCTTCTTTCCGACGACGATTTCCATGTCATCGGGCTGCACATTGATACCACGCTCTCTCCCCACGCCGATCCCACGGAAACCGGCCGCGCCGCCAACCAGGCGTTGATCTGTACCACCACGGTTGCCGACGGCAACTTCAACGTGAATGGCCCTTTCAGCGATGATCCCGACACTAAGCGCGACGGAAATTTCTGCAGCCAGACCATTCCTCCAGGCTTGTGGCGTACCAAAGGGCTCCGCCATGTGGCCGAGACCGCCCCCTACTTCCGCAATGGCCAGGCCGCCACGCTCGATGATGTTATCGATTTCTATGATCGCGGTGGAGATCCAGTAGGCACATTCCTGGGCGGCCCAAAAGAGATTCACCCGCTGAACCTCTCAGCCGCTGAGAAGGCATGGCTGAAGGAGTTCTTGAAAACCTTAACCGGCGAACCAGTTCCGGAAAAGTACCTGCGCGACCTGCACAATCGTTGAACAAAAGCAGCCTGCGCCTTTTGCCTTCACTTCAGTTACGATTTTCATCTGCGTTATCTGCATTAATCAGCGGCTAATTGTTGCCTTTGCTGTTGCTGTTGCTGTTACTATGGCCTGCCCTGTGACTCTCTTTATTCATTGCGCTAAAGGCTTTACCATCAATAAGGCACTTGGCGTTATCAAGGCATTGGGTTTTTCTTCCGATGACCCGATGACCCGAGCCGAAGAGTCACAGCTTGTTCAATCCGGTCTACCGGTGTCGAGGCTGTGGCCTGTGGCCTTGGTTCCCATCGTCAGATCCAGCGTAAGCTCCTGAATGTACGGACATCCTGGGCACAAGCCGTATCCATGGCCAAGGCGTGATCCCAGAATTACAACCCGCAGCTTCCCCCGGCCCACAGCGAACACCCGCGTGGCGCCATACTGCGATTGATCCGGATGTTCCAGATCTTCACCCGTAACATAGTATGCTGGCGCCCGACGCCACTTTCCTGGATCCAGGAGATTCCTTTTGGGATGGTCTGGTCGCGCCACCCGAATTTCGATGAAACCGCCACCCTCGGTACCGTGCCAGGGCACCAGCGCCAGCCGATAGTGCAGCTTTCCATCTGGGCTGGTCACATCCCAGAAGCGAAGCTCGCCGCCAATCTGCCAAGTGACACGTTCATGAAACCAGACACCATCGCTGGCTGCCGGGGTCTGGCAGAAAGTCATTCCCACACAAGAGAAAGTGAGCAGACAAAAAACCGCCGGCAATCGCATCCAGGCTTTCATTGGAACGCCTGATATTGATAACCACGCAGCAGGACAATTCCTCCCGGCACAGGCCGCTTGAGGGCTTGGCCGGGAAAGAGAAAAACCACCAAGACAAGCGCCAGCATTGGAATACCCTTTGTCAAGAATGCGCCAGATCGATGATCTTGCGCGAGAAAAAGGCCTGGTGGTTGTCTCTTCCGATGACCCGACGACCGGGGTCCCCGACGCGCGCATCGCGTGGTGGGGTGGTGGTGACCGGGGTCCCCGACGCGCGCTTCGCGTGGCGGGGTGGTGGTGACCCGATGACCCGATTAGTTCACTCTTCCCGCAGCACATCCAGCGGCTGCACTCTTGTGGCACGATACGCCGGCAGCAGGCTGGCGCCGAGGCTTACAGCCAGCAGCACTACGATCACCGCAACATACGTATTCGGATCAGTAGGCTTCACGCCATAGACCATCGTGGTGAGCAAGCGCCCGAGGGCCACCGCTCCGCCCACACCCAGAGCCGTGCCAACCACCGTAGGCCTCAGCCCCTCCATCACAATCATCCGCAGCACATCACTGATTTGCGCACCCAGAGCCATGCGAATCCCAATCTCGCGCAGGCGGCGGCGCACGCTGTAAGCCAGCACACCATAAATACCCGCTGCCGCCAGGACCAGGGCGAGTCCGGCGAAAGCCACCAGCAGCCACATGTTGAAGCGACGATCGGAAAATGACTCGGCAACCATCTGTTGCATGGTTTCCGGCTCCAATATCGGTTGTTCTTTATTCACCT
>DATDGH010000929.1:0-1820 GCA_036522215.1 Candidatus Angelobacter sp.
GGCTGTGGCGATCGCGGGTGTGGAAGACGTGATGATTACGGCGAAGGAGGGACAGCAACTGGTTCCTTTGCCGGAGGGTGCGAGCTACCTGGGGTTCATTTTCGCGCGCGACAAGCAGATTTGGGTTCCGCAGGAGACAACATGAGAAAACTACACCGAATCACCGAAGCCGAAGTGGTGGCTGAGTTTCTCAAGGCGGAGTTCTACCGCCAGGAGTATGACCGCGACCGGCAGAAGTTTGAAACCGTGGTGCACGCGCCGGACCTGACGCACGATGGAGAAAACGCCGTGCGCCTCGCCCTGTTATTTCGCCGTCGCGAGCATATGTGGCGTGAATTGCCCCCGGATACGCAATGGTGGGAGATAGAATTTGAACCGCTGGAGCTGGCCACGGTGAACGTCTTTCCCCGGGCGCAGTGGCGGCGCATTTCAGACGGCAATTTTCAGGCCCTGCACGTGGCCCAGCGCATTCGCAAGCAGCTTGACGAGGGCAGGTCGAGCGTGTTGCTGGCGAAGATCCAGACCCTGCGCACGGCCATGCAAGTGGATGGTCCGAAATCCACAGTCCTGCTGATTGGAATTGACGATGAACACCCGGTGACGCTGCTGGAAGGCAATCATAGATTCATATCTTCTCTTTTGCTTCCCTACGAGGCCATGCTGCGCCGTCTTCGCCTGGTGTGTGGTTTCTCTCCGCAGATGGACAGATGTTGCTGGTATAAAACCGACGTTACCAACCTTTTCCACTACACCAAAAACCGCATCAAACATCTATGGAGCAGAGAAACCGACCTGACACGGCTTTTTCTGCAGATCGGTAGCCGCCCGGCCGAAGGCGACTATGCCAGCGCCGTGAGCTACCCCAACGCTAAATCCGAATAATCAACTGGAGACCGATGTTCCCCGAGGTACTATGAAAATCCAGCAGAGAATCACGAAAATCCTGAGCACGATCCTGGCAGGCGTGCTTTGCCTTACGCCGGAAATGATGAGCGCGGCGACGCAACAGAACGCCCAGGCCTCAGCGCCTGCCCAGTCGCAAACGCAGAGTCAGCCAGGACAGCAATCCGATCAGCAAGGCGGAACCAATGTTGATCCTGCCAAGGCCCCATTGCAGCCTGTGACGACTTATCCAGACGCACCGACGCCTCAGCAGGACCAGGAGCAGACGACTTCACAGCCGGTCACAACCATTACGCAGCCCGCACCGCAGGAACAGCAGAAGCCGGCGGAGCCAGTGGGTGCAGCAGCGGCGGAGAAGGCGCAGACAGCCGGTGGCGCCGCTTCAAAACCTGCGGGAGCTGCGATTGCCCCGGCGAAGCAGCACCAGACGCGAGGGCTATTGTTCAAGATCGGCGCCATCGCCGCGGGCGGCCTGGCGGCGGGAACGGTGTACGCACTGAGCCGCAGCAGCCCGTCCAAACCTCCGGGTTCAACAGCAGCGGGAGCCACGCAGAAATAGAGCATTTTCATGGTGAGTGTAGTCTCGCTGTTGGCGGTCCGATCCAAAATAGATTTAGCAATCAGCACTCAGCCGGGTCGCTACGCCGAGGGCGTAGGTCATAAAGCCACTAACTGCTTCCGGCATTTTGGTGGTGTTGGCAATCGGGTCATCGGTGCATCGGGGTCATCGGAAGAAACGCCAACACCTCGATGCGTTTGAGTATCCACTGATTCCAAACAGCTTAGCGAGCAGTCAGTGGAGAGCCGGGTCGCTACGCCTAGGGCGTAGTTCATAAAAGCCACTAACTGCTTCCGGCATTTTGGTCGTGTTGGCAATCGGGTCATCGGTGCATCGGGTCACCACCACCCCGCCACGC
>DATDGH010000930.1:0-2377 GCA_036522215.1 Candidatus Angelobacter sp.
GCGAGGTTGCCGCGGAACTGCGGCCAGTCTTGGAGCGGGAGACCGCTCAGGGCAAGGGCTCCACGGGCAAGAGCATGGGTGGAGTGCGGGCGCAATTTGCTACGCCCGTCAACATCCAGATGTCGCTCTACTCCATTCCCTTCTATGCCCAGTTTGACGAGACGATGGGCCATCCCTCCGGGTACAAGCCCCAGGGATATCTCTTTGTGGCCACACGGCAGTCTCATCTGGATTACCTGCGCGCCAACTTTGAACGGCAGAAAGCCCTGGGATTGAAAACAGCAGAGCTGGTGGACGCGGCATACATCATCAAGATGCTGCCGCAGTTGCGCTCCGATGACATCCTCGGGGGCAGCTTCTGCTCGACTGACGGATTTGTCGATCCTTACAGTGCCATGACCGGATTCATTACCAAGGCCGTTGATCAGGGAGCTAAGTTGTGGAAGAACACTGAGGTCATTGGTATCTCGACCGATGAGCATGGCATCGCTGGGGTGAGCACCAGCCGCGGGGATGTGTCCACCAGAAAAGTGGTAAACGCGGCGGGGGCGTGGGCAGCCCAGGTGGCGAAGTTTGCAGGTGTGGAGCTTCCGGTTGAACCACTTCGCCGGATGCTTGTTCCTTCAGAACCGTTCCATGAGTTTCCGCACTCCTCACCGATGGTGATCGATATGACCAACGGATTCCACTTTCGGCCCGAAGGACGTGGGTTTCTTCTGGCCTGGAATGATCCGGAAGAGACTACAGGCTTCAAAACTGATTTCGAAAATTCCTTTGTTGAAAAAATCCTGACTCGCGCTGCCGCTCGCGTTCCCGCGTTCGAAAACCTTGCCGTCAATCCTAAGCGCGCGTGGGCAGGACTTTATGAGATGACCCCGGACCACCACTCGGTTCTCGGCCCGGTGAATGATGTTCCGGGATTTTTCCTGGCCAATGGCTTCAGCGGCCACGGTGTGATGCACGCGCCGGCAACCGGCAAAATCGTTTCCGACCTGATTCTCGCCGGCCAAACCAATGTAGTGGACGACGTCACTGTTCTCGGATTTGATCGCTTTGCCAAGGGCAAGCTTTTGCACGAAACAGCAGTCTTATAACACTCTAATAAATCCTCGATTTCCACAGCACACACCGCAAGTACTGTGTCACCTATCTCGCTCATTGACAAAGACTTATTCCGTGATACTATCCCGCCTACGTATTTCACGATCCGGGGCGGAGGATCCCATGAAAGTTCGTTTACTTTGTGGTATTTTTGTCCTGTTCATCTGCTTATCTCCCTTAGCTTCCAGCCAGACTATTACCGCCTTTCTCGAAGGAAAGATTTCTGACAAGAGCGGCGCCGTGATACCTGGAGCAAAGGTTCAGGTATCGAACATTGACACCGGTCTTACACGCTCGACCGTTACCAACGGTTTGGGAGAGTTCCAGGTCATCAATTTGCCGGTGGGCAAATACAAAGTGACGGCCGAGGCACCATCCTTCCACGCGCAATCAGCCACAGTGCAATTGACCATCGACAAAACCGTTACTCTGGACCTTTTCCTGGAGCCTACCTCGGTCAAGGAAGAGGTCACGGTTACTGCAGAGCCACTGCTGGTGGAACCCACTCGCACTTCGACGGATTCAGTCATCGGACAACAGCAGATTGAAAACCTTCCTGTGAATGGGCGCCAGTTCATTGACTTTGCCTTGCTTGCGCCGGGAGTGATCGTCGGGGACACAACATCCGGCAGCACCGATGTGATCATCGAGCCGGTGACCAAGCTTTCCTTTGCCGGACAGAACATTCATTACAACTTCATCGCCATTGATGGCGCAGACAATATCTCCACCGCGTCAGGTGTGCAGAAAACGACTCCGTCACAGGAAGCTGTTCGCGAGTTTCTGGTGATCAACAACACTTACAGCGTGGAGGCGGGACGCGCCGTCGGCGGCATCGTGAATATTGTCACCAAGAGCGGCACCAATGACCTGCACGGCAGTGTTTATGAATATTTCCGCAATGATGCCATGGATGCAAAGAGCATCCTGGCGGCGCCGCGGCTGAACAAGCTGCGGCAGAACCAGTTTGGATTTACGCTGGGCGGACCGATCAAGAAAGACCGCACGTTTTTCTTTGCCAACTATGAAGGACAGCGCCGGAGTGAAAACCCCTTCTATAACTCGATCATTCTGGGGAACCTGACTGCCATCAACAGTTTCAAGACCAGCTTCGGCCTGGCGCCCGAGCAGCTCAACGTCAATCGAGTCAGCGACTACGACAATTTCATTGTGAAACTGGACCATTCATTCACCAAAAACGAGTATGGCTTTCTTCGCTATTTCTTTAATGATGGCCGGTTGACCAACGTCTCGCCCTTGAATGATGGCTTTGATC
>DATDGH010000931.1:0-11510 GCA_036522215.1 Candidatus Angelobacter sp.
CCCACCATGAAATACGCGCGCTTGCCAAAGAGCGGATCGCCGGGCAACACCTGCTCCCCCGGCGAACGGTCGTCTGCCACCAGCAGGCCCACGGCCCATGGCCCATCCTTCCCGGTCAGGCGCGCCCCAAATTGCGGATCAGCAATCTGGCGCGTAAACACCAGCCGGTTCTGCTGGTTCGGCGTTTCAAAAAAGTTGGAGTTCTCCAGAAAGAACGGCCGCTTTTCCGGGAAGAACACGGCAAAGCGCTGGTTGACTGTATTTTGTGGCTGGTCGGACTCAATTTGGCTGAAATCCGGTTCAACGGTGCTATCCAGCACCCACTTGTCCTGGAAAATAATCTTGGAGTCGAGCCCTGCTTTGCCATCAAATGTTTTGGACTGAAATACCGGGTTCGTTGGCACATTCTGGTTGATGGTGTTAAAGCTCCGAAGAAAGACATATGGATTGAACTGCATATTCTTTCCCGGTGATATGCCCTCAAGCCCGCCAAGGGTAGCTTCCTGATTAAGCAGTCCTGAAATCTTGGCCGAGACTCGCGGCCACCAGTCACCTTCATCCGCGCGGGGAATCCAGCGGTCCAGCGTGAAACCCCAGATGGGACTCACCTGCCCTGCCGGAAAGCGCATATTGTGAAAAGGAATCGCCTGGATAACCACGTATCCTTGCCGTGTGAGCTTGCCCCAGGTGTTCCACACCGTGTCCCACGATGTGTCGTTGCCGCTGTTTTCTGACCACAGACCGTCCGCCTGAATACCCAGCGGATTGGTGCTGAACACCAGTCCGCGGCGCTGGTCATGGAAAGTGTCCAGCGTGATTTCCACGTAGTCATCATCAAAAATATTTTCCCGGCGACCCATGTGGGCGCGAATCTTTCCTGGCTCCTTGTCAAAACAAAGCCACACCACGTAGAGGTTCTGGTGGTCGTAGCCCATGTAGACATCGGTCCGCTGGGTTGGCTGCACTCCGTCCGTCGGGACCTGCTGGATGAACCCGGTGATTTTCACCAGATCACTGCGCGAAGGCTCCATGGTCTCAAACTCTTCCATCTTCGGTGGCCGGGCGATGAAGGGAATCTTCACCGTCTGCTGCGGTGATTTGATCATGGGCGCGCCGGCATTCGCGGTGAGAGGTTTGTCCGGCTTGGCTGAATTCGGGCTCTCGGGTGAAGGAGCGGCGCCGGATGGCTGAACGTTCTGGGGTGATGAAGGGTTCTGCGTCTGAGCGCCGCTTCCTGATTGGGTTGTCGAAGCTTGTCTTGAGCCGCTGGGCTGAGTGCTCTGAAAGAGCATTCCCGCCAGGACAAGAGCAGCCAGAAACTCCATTGAGCCTCATGAGCAGCCCTGGGCTGCTGTAATTCCTTTCGTATTTTGACGTGCTGTGACAGAAAAGGACAGCGGGAGGAATTCAACCGTTCAACAGGGCTAAAATCATGCCTTTCAGGTTGTACTATCGTTACTCCGATATTTGGAGATAACCATTGGGCAAGCACCCGTCCATAACCATTGCGTTGGTTACTTTAGTTGTCGTGGGCGCTTTCATCGTCCTCCTCAGGCCAGAGAAACACAGGCTTCGCGTACATTGCTATTTTCAGAATGTCGGCGGCCTGCGCGCCGGCGCTTCCGTGCGAGTGGCGGGAGTGGATGTGGGTTCAGTTACCAGCGTGCGGGTGCGACCTGAACTGCGAGACCATCCTGCGGATGTGGAGATATCAATCCAGACCTCATACCCGTTGCAAATTCCAAACGATGCGGTGATGACGGTAAGAACCCTGGGACTCGTGGGCGAGACATTTGCGGAGATCGATATCAGCGGCGCGACGGGACCGCCGCTGCAAGACGGGGGCACATTGAAAACTGGCGCTGTCGAGGACCCAGCCTCGCAACAGATCCTTGATTGTCTGGCAAACATCGCCGAACACAAGCCGTGTAATTTACGGCCAAAGAACCCAAAATAATCGCAGTTGAGAGCGCGGATTTACAGTTTTGATCCTGTGTTTCCTCCGCATATCACCACTACCACTGTTCTTGCGTGGTAGAAATCAGCTTGTTTCAGGAACGCCGCCAAGGCCACACCGGCTGCTCCTTCAATGATCCATCCACGAGTCTGGTGGACCTGGCGCACAGCACTAGCAATTTCATCCTCGGTAACTAACACAGACCGATCGATGACTTGCCTGCAGATGTCCAAGGTTACTGATTCAGGCTCCAGGCCCCCGGCCGTGCTTTCAGAGAGTGTAGGCTGTTCGGGAAAATCAAGGATGCGGCCGGCCTTGAGCGATTCGTAGAGAACACGCGAATTGTGCGGCCAGCAACCGATGATTTCTGTTTTCGGCGAGACCAATTTTTGATATGCGCCGATTCCTGCAATCAGGCCACCGCCTCCAACGGCGACAAAAATCGCATCCACCGCAGGCCGCTGCTGTTGCAACTCGACTGCAATCGTTCCCTGCCCGGCAATCACCTCATAGTCGTTATAGGGAGAGATGAAAACCTTGCCCGTCTGTACCGCGGCTGCGCGGGCCGCCAATTCTGCTTCCAGGGGATTGGCGCCGGCGCGACGGATGCTGGCGCCATATTCCTCGATTCGTTTCGCTTTGACCGGCGAAACATGCGAGGAGACATAAACTTCAGCCGGGATTCCCTGCCGTCCGGCGGCTGCAGCAACGCCTATGCCGTGGTTTCCGTTGGAGGCGGCGATCACTCCCTGTGAAGCTTGTTCCGCAGTAAGCGAGAGGATTTTATTGCTTGCACCTCGCAACTTAAATGACCCGGTGTGCTGCAGGTTCTCCATTTTGAAGAATAACTGGCCACGATAACCGGAAAAATCGGAGACCGGCTCCAGCGGCGTCTTCAGGACAACGGAGCTGATCCGCTGGTAAGCATGTTGCACTTGTTGGCCAATTTCACGAAAATCGATCGTCACACCCGCAACACTCCTGCTCCTCGAATGCCATCGTGCTTCAATGCCGCCAACGCCTGGTTGGCCTCTGCCAGAGCAAACACCTGCGTCTGAGTGCGAATCGGGACTTCGGCGGCAACTCGCAGAAAATCCATTCCATCCTTGCGCGTATTGTTGGCCACACTGCGAACTACGCGCTCGTGGTAGAGCAGTTCGTATGGGAATGACGGGATAGGACTCATATGGATTCCGCCCAACACCAGTGTTCCGGCTTTCTTCAGCGCAGCCAGGGCAGCGGGCACCAGGTCGCCTGCAGGCGCAAAGATGATGGCTGCGTTCAGCCGCACAGGAGGATTGTCGTACGCTCCTCCTACCCAGTCCGCGCCTAACTCGTGGGCAAGTTTTTGGTGGCGCGCCTCGCGGGTGCATACCACCACATGGATTCCCCAGTGTCTGGCCACCTGAATGGTGACGTGGCCGGCAGCTCCAAATCCGTAGATGCCTAATGTGTCAGCCTTCTGCAGGTTCGCCAGCCGCAAGGCGCGAAAACCAATGATGCCTGCACACAACAGCGGCGCGGCTTCAATATCGGCGAAGCCCTCCGGGATGGGATAAACAAAACTTTCCGGGGCAACTACGTACTCGGCGTAACCGCCGTTCGCGCTATAACCGGTGAATTGGGCATTCTCGCAAAGGTTTTCCTGTCCGCGATGGCAGTAGTCGCACACTCCATCGGCACGGTGTAGCCAGGGGATGCCGACCCGCGTTCCGATTGCGTACTTGCCTGCGGCTTTGCCGCGCTCGGCAATAGTCCCCACCGCCTGATGGCCTGGAATAATCTTGGGCAGCCGGGGCGGTAGTTCACCTTCCACAACGTGGAGATCTGTCCGACAAATCCCACAGACACTTACTTTTACAAGTAGTTCATCATTTGCAGGTTTAGGTGTTGGGACGTCTGTAAACAGAAGTGGATGTTCCTCAATTGGCGCCGGCGCTTTGAGAATTTGCGCTTTCATTCGGGAGCGTTACTTAGTATTTAGTAGTTAGCTTGACTGGCAAGGAATCAATTCAGAATAGGACCGTTGATTCTTGCATTGCAGCCACTTAACAAAATTATACAAACTTCAATTCGCGCCGGTCGTCCATGTCCCAATGAGGTGCTTTCACGGCACGGTTCCCGCAACCAACCCAATCGCATTGGGTTGGTAGTGAGGGAATCTGTGTCTCAAAGGCACGGAGGCCATGGCAAGCGCATCTAACTTCGATGAATTCATCCAACTAGGAGAGACCGCCTTGAGAAATCTGGCTTGTATTGCACTCCTAAGCATGTTCTTCCTGATAGGCAAGACTGCTCACGCACAACAATTTGACGCGGCATTTGGGGTCAGCGGTGTTAAAGGGACCTCAGCTAACGACGCAGGTACAAATTTCTTTCCCCAGGACCTGGGCGGGGGTGTGTTCCCCACGTTCAGCGGCGATTTCCTTTTGTTCAAGCACTTTGGGATTGGTGGCGAGGTGTCCTGGAGGGCAACCAGAAACCTTTCTCAGGGATTCCTGCCGTTTCGTCCGATCTTTTATGACTTTGGCGCGGTCTATGCCCCGCCGCTGGGCAAGCATGCGGCACTGGAATTGACGACCGGCGTGGGAGGAGAGAGCATTCGTTTTTACCAGGGTTTTCTCAATTGTAGTTTCTTCTCCTGCACTGACTTTACCAGTTCCAATCACCTGCTCTGGGAAGTGGGAGGCGGGCTGCGCTTATACGCCTGGCACAACCTCTTCATCCGACCGGAGGCGCGCTTCTACCTGGTGCGCAACAACTTTGAATTCAGCAGTAATCATGCAACCCGGCTGGGCGTCTCGATTGGCTACTCGCTCGGACGCTAGGCCTCTATCGCCTCTTCTCTTAACGGGCCGCAAGGCCCGTTTTTTATTGCCAAGAGTGGGTATTTAAGTCCTTCCTGATCCGTGCCGATAGAGTAAGTGGCGGGGAGACAAGTCGAACGTCGTTCTCCAAATTCTCATAATCCATTGAGGTTCCTCAAATGCCGAAAGTGCTTTTAATTGAAGACAGCAAATTGGTAAAGATCCTGCATGAACGTGTACTGACCCGGGCGGGATACCAGGTCGTCAGCGCCGCTGATGGCGAGGAAGCACTAAAGATCGCGGCTGGGGTTGCACCGGATGTGATCCTGCTGGACATGATGCTGCCCAAAGTGAGTGGTCCGGAAGTGCTCCGCTCGCTTAAGAAAGATCCAGCCACCGCCCACATCCCTGTGATCGTGCTTACAGCCCTCTCCCGCAAGAACGAAGAAAAGCTCCTTCACGACGGGGCCGATGCGTTTCTAGAGAAAGCTGCACTGCTGGACAGTACCGAACCGCTCCTTGATTTGGTAAAGCGCACCTTGCAGGAAAAAAAGGTTCCCCAACCTCAGCCCTTTCGGGCCGATGCGATGAACTGGACTTTGAATGGGACGGAATCAGGGATCGAAACACGGATTTAAGAGAACCTTGAGGCGTCAGTGCAGTCCCTCTTTGCATTCGCCTGAATCACATCATCAATTTCTATCTTTCCTTGTCACCCAGAAGGTCGCTCGCGGGTAAGACTACCGCTTCCACTCTATTTTTCATTGCGGGGCGCGCTTTGCCACCCTCTAAGTCTGAGCGACCGCTCCTGTGATTGCTACAATCAGAGACAGCTCAAATGGCTGATATTGCCACTCCTGACGGTCCTGCGCCTTGTGCGGTTGAGACGCATGGGCTCACTCGCACTTTTGGCCCGATAAAGGCAGTGGAAGATCTGGATCTTTCCATCCCGGCCGGGACTATTTTTGGTTTGCTGGGACCTAACGGAGCGGGTAAGACCACCACCATCCGCATGCTTACTACGATGCTCGAGGCCAGTGCCGGCAGCGCACGGGTTGCGGGCCTGGATGTGGCGGTGCAACCCAAGAGAGTCCGAAAAGCTATCGGTTACGTGTCGCAAATGCTCTCCGCAGATGGCGCACTGACCGGTTACGAGAACCTGCTGTTGTTCGCCAGAATCTATGGCATTCCGCGGGGCGAACGGAAGGCACGAATCGTTGAGGCGCTGGAATTCATGGGGCTTACTTCTGCCGCCAATCTGGTGGTGAGAAATTACTCCGGCGGCATGATCCGCCGGCTGGAGATTGCGCAGTCCATGCTGCATCGTCCGGCGGTGCTGTTCCTGGATGAACCCACAATCGGTCTTGATCCGGTTGCGCGGCATGCGGTGTGGCAGCACCTGCACCAGTTGCAGAACCGTTTTGGAACAACCATCTTCCTGACCACCCATGACATGGAAGAGGCAGACCATCTTTGCGAAACCATCGTGATCATGCATCGCGGCCATGCTGTGGCTGCCGGCTCGCCGCAGGCATTGAAGGCCCAGGTTGGCCCCACTGCCGACCTGAATGCTGTCTTTGTGCATTTTGTAGGAGGCTCAGTAGAAGATGTCGGAGGCTATCAACAAAGCGCCAGAATTCGCCGGACGGCCCGCCGTCTGGGATAGAACCAACCCGGTCGGCGATTTTGTCCGCGACACCCTGGCGCTGGCGGACGTGGAATTGCGCAAGCTGCGCCGCGACCCGGCCGAATTATTGACTCGCGCCATCCAGCCGGCGTTGTGGCTGCTGATCTTTGGCCAGGTCTTCGCTCACCTCAAGGCAATTCCCACCGGACGCCTCGATTACTTAACCTTCATGGCGCCGGGAGTCCTGGCACAAAGCGTGCTCTTCATCGCCATTTTTTATGGTATCAGCGTGATCTGGGAGAGAGATCTCGGCATCCTGCAAAAACTGCTGGTGAGTCCTGCGCCGCGCGCCGCGCTGGTTCTGGGCAAGGCCCTTTCTGCCGGTGTGCGAGGATTGTCGCAGGGAGTCATCATTTATATTCTCGCGCTGGCGCTTCGCATTCCACTCGATTTCAGGATTTCACGAGTGCTGGGCGTGATGGCTTTCATCATCATCGGATCGGCGCTTTTTTCTACGTTTTCACTGGCGGTGGCGTGCCTGGTGAAGACACGCGAGCGCTTCATGGGCATCGGACAGGTGCTCACCATGCCGCTCTTCTTTGCCAGCAATGCCATTTATCCCATCGCCACCATGCCGGGCTGGGTAGGCGCAATCGCAAAGGCCAATCCCCTGAGCTATCAGGTAGATGCTTTACGTTCGTTGATGGTGCAAGGTGGGACGTCGATCTTTGGCCTTGGGGTAGATGCTGCTGTGCTGCTGCTCGGGCTGATTGTGCTGGTGCTGATTACGGCGGCGTTATACCCCAATGTGGTTCGCTAGAAGGTAACTTCAAAAAATTACCGCTGGTTCATCGTAACAGTGAGAACCAGCGGTAAGGATTTAAAGATTTCGTGTTTTAGCTAGCCCTTGCGGAACTTGCGTAGAGCCACGCCTGAGAGCATAGAGCCAAATCCCAGCAGAGCGATCAGGGGCAGCGGAGATCCAGTGTGGGGCAGTTCCACGGGCAATACCTGGGCCACAATCTCGGGATCGATCACTTCCGCAACCTCAGTCGATGCGGCCGCGGCGCTTTTCCCGCCACAAGGATTCGTGGCTTCGATGGTGTAGACGCGGCTCTCAACCCTCTGCCCAAACTCATTATTGCTGGGCGTGAACTTCACTGTTTTGCTGCCACTCGTGCCAGAAACAGGGACGCCATCAATGCTGACTGCATTCGCGTTTTTGGCAGTCCATTCAAGAGTGATCGTGGGTTCTTCAATCACCTTGTCACCCACGCGACGGTAGCGTGACGATCCTGGGGTAGCGGTCAACGTGGTGGTTACATCGTTCTTGACTCCCACTGTTTGCGGATCGCTGAGGAACACCCCACCCGGGCCAAACGATTCAATCCTGTAGGTGGTTCCCTCTCCCGGATCCACAAACAATTGCCCGGAGCCTGCCAGTCCGCTCTGGGCGATCTGGTTATAGGCCTTCAGTACGCTGTACGCTCCATTTGTATGCCACACGAGCGGCGCCTTGGCGCCACAATCCACCCATCTCGGCGCACTAAATGTTCCGGTTACGGGAGCGAAACTGGTGTTCACAAGATTGTTGCTGTTTGCCGTGCCTGTCGCTTTACCAGCAGTTATCTGCGTCGCCGGTCCACCAGACCATTTTTCATAGTAGGTATCACTCCTATCCACGTGAAGGACCGCTTTCTGGCCTGCCTTGATATTGACGTATCCGGAATAGACCTCCTTATCGCCCTTCGGATCCATCAGAATGACATGCTGCTGTCCTGGCGGCAGAACCAGATTGTTGGTTCGCGTGTCCTTGACCGTTCCGACGAAGAAATCCGGCCCCTTGCCGTTCAGATATACAGAATCACTGCCCTTGATGCCGACAATCTCAAGGCGTCCTCCGGACGCGCCAGTACCGGCTTCAGGAGCTGGTGGGTTTTCGCCAGCCGCACGAAAAAACATCGGCGACTGAGACGCCAGCCCATTGTTGTAGACACCAAGTGCCGGTGTCACACTGACCTTCACCTTCGCTTCTTGCGCCACAAAGGCACAGGTAACGAAAAGGAATGCCAGAATCACAAAGTAACGTCGAGATTTTGCATGGCTCATATTTGTGTCCTCAAGGAAACCTGTCTATTGTCCTGCAATCGGCTTCGCCTGCTGCTTCAACGAGGCCTGAACAATGTAGCGTTGTGGTGCCGATCCCAAGTAATAAAACGGGTAGCACGTCACCAGGGTCAGTTCCTGCCTGGGCCCCGACCGCAGGACGCTCACGTCCTTCGGCTGGGTAATGTAAATCTTATCCACAACATAAATGTCTGTTCGCCGCAGGGTAACCAACTCAATCGTGTCTCCCTTGGCGATGTCCTTCAACCCTCGAAAAAACCCATCGCGGTGGCCGGCGATACCGATGTTGCCAAACTGTCCTGGAAATGCAGTCCCAGGAATACGGCCAACTCCGCTATTCAAGGTCAAATCGTCTATGCCCTCCAGCACCGGCGCCTCAAGCCGCAGCTTGGGGATCTTCAACACCGCCAGCGGATCCGAACGGCGACTTAAACTGTTCCTATAAGCCTTGATCCTCTGCTCCGACCACAACGAGGTGTCGGTATGCAGGGAGTCTCCTGATGGCAAGCGCTTCGCACCGGCATTACCCTTGCCCTCAACTGCACTCCGCTCCTCTTCAAAGGTGCGCAGGGCCGCATGCAATGTCACCACGCCATGGATTCTGGCTAGTACATAAAAACCCAGGAGAACGAATCCACATGTGAGCAGACATCTCTCAATAAACCGTAACCATGAGGCCCGTCGCTTCCCCATCTCGGTCACCTTCCTCAATTTCCAGAAGTTCTGGATCAGCTTGAAATTTTTGCTGACCTTAACCGAAGCACTCCTATTTGTCAATCACCGCTTTATCGATGGAAGCAATGTGTTCTCAATGTGTTACTGGCGACTTGCCCCGGTAAAAATACGCAAACAAGCAGCCCTCGCAGGCGAACTGTTGCGATACTTCTCCAACCTGGGAGTATGCTACTTTCATGCCACACTCCTGCTGCGGTTCTGCACACCGTTCTTCTCAATGCAAGTCTCTGATTTCAAAGTAGATGGATGAACCTGTCAGAACACTGGGCGGAAGACGAAAAAGCCAGTTGCGTGTTGGTTGAGCTACATTCCTGCCACTGATATGCACTTTTTTGCGTCTAGCTAGAGCAAGACATTTAGACCCAGAGGAAGTGAGGAAACGGCGGAACAGAAAGATAGATCGGAGATAGACTTTAAGAAGCGGGTTGGAGATGTCAGATCCCATTATTCATCAGCGCAGGATTGGACTGGCCTTGAGCGGTGGTTCCGTGCGAGGAATCGCTCACATCGGTGTCATAAAGGCGTTAGCCGAGTACGGAATCCGACCGGAGGTCGTCGTCGGAACGAGCGTTGGCAGCCTGATCGGCGCTGGAATTGCCGCAGGATTGAGTTGGCAGGAGCTAAAAAATATGGCAGAAGCCGTCTTTTGGCCCAGCCTGCTTCAGGGCAGAAAGCTGGAGCAATTCTGCTCTCGCTATCTTCCATCTTGCTTTGGAGACTTATCTCTGCCGTTTGCGGCGGTTGCCACCACCCTTCCTTCCAAACATACTGTGGTGTTGACGAATGGAAGCCTCGCGACTGCCATCAGCGCCAGTTGTGCCATGCGTGTAATACGCCGTTCGGTGTCGCTGAATGGACAGAGACTCAAGGACGGTGGGATTTCCTGCGTGCTGCCATCGTTGGAATGCCGGCAGTTGGGCGCGGAGTTCATCATCGGCTCAGATGTTTGGGAGTTCAGCGCATTCCTTCGCGGCCTGGGAGTGGCCCACACTCATCACCGGGCGCACCGGATTTATCCTCATCACTATATGGAAGCTGTCCAGGGATCAGACGTGCTCATCCAGCCCGATATTCCCATCAAAGTTTATGTGCCAGGATGTGTCTCCATTGATCAGTTGATTGCGGCAGGAGAATCGGCCACTCATCGAGTCTTGGGTGGTTGGATAGACTCAAAATCGAGATAAATTCTTGAAATCCAGCCCATTACTTTTGCCTTGTCCTAATACAAAAAAATGCTGGACTTAATGCACCGGAATAGGCGTTAATAGTCAGAACTCTCCCCCTTGCAACGGTAAAGCAGGCTTTTTGAAACAACCCGCATCCCGGATGCGGACAGCCCAGATTCTGCAGGGTAACGGTACGATGAAGAAGATTGTTGGTTGGATTCTAGCCCTTGTCTGCGTAGCGCCCTGTGCTGCGGCTCAAAACAGCCAGCCGCTTCGGGCAGATGCCACGGCTCCCGGCCCCGAGTTGGCGGTCATGAAACGGAATCTTTCCGTGCTGATCGATGCCGGCAGATTGAATGATCTGCGCTGGCGTAATTTCTCTGACTATCGCAATCAGGTCCGAGATTTCTATCAGCCTTCAGACTATGCGCTGGCCTGGATCACGGGAAATCAGCCCACGGCACAGGCACGAGCGATGATTCAACTCCTGCAGAATGCAGACAAAAAGGGCCTTCGACCGGACGATTACGATGCATCGCGCTGGGCGGACCGTCTGGCCCAACTGGCCCAGCCAGCGCCACAGGCGATTCAGGATGAATCTGCGCGCTTTGATCTGGCCTTGACCGTCTGCGCCATGCGCTATATCTCAGACCTGCACAATGGCCGCATCAATCCCAAGTATTTTGATTTTGGGCTGCGTGTAAACCACAGGTCTTACAAGGTGGCGGACTTCCTGCGCACCCAGGTAGTCAGCGCCAAGGACGTACCTCAGACTCTGGAACAGGTTGAGCCTTCGTTCCCTGCCTACCGTCGAACTGAGGCCGCGCTGGAACACTACCTGGAATTGCAAAAGCAAGGCGATGGACCCGTGATTGCGGTTCCAACTTCGAAAAAACCTATCAAGCCTGGGGACGCTTATGACGGAATCTCATCCCTGGCTGAGCGGCTCCGCTTCTTTGGCGATCTGTCACCGGACGCTAAAGTTCCGGCCGATTCCAAAGTTTACGAAAGCGCTCTGGTGGAAGCAGTCAAGCAGTTTCAGCGCCGGCACGGATTAACTGATGACGGCTCTCTGGGACCGGACACTTTCA
>DATDGH010000932.1:0-6866 GCA_036522215.1 Candidatus Angelobacter sp.
ATAAAACTGTATTGATTCTGGGCGCGGGCATCGCCGGTCTGGCCGCAGCTTATGAACTCACGCGCTCCGGATTCAAATGCCATGTGCTTGAGGCCCAGGACCACGCGGGCGGACGCAACTTTACCGTGCGCCGCGGGACCACCATCAGCGAAGAAAGCGCGGAGCACGGAACCACGGAACAGAAATGCCAGTTCGATGAAGGCCTCTACGTAAACCTGGGACCGGGACGGATTCCATACCATCATCGCCGCATGCTGCACTACTGCTCAGAGCTGGGTGTTCCCCTGGAAATCTATGTCATCCAGACCACGGCCAACCTGTTTCACATGAAAGATGCCTTTGCCGGCCAGGCGCTGGTGCGGCGGCGAATTCGCGATGATGCCGATGCCTACATTGGCGAGTTGCTTTCAAAAGCCGTGACCCAGGGAAGCCTTGATCAGGCGCTCGACGCAGGCGACAGGGAAAAGTTGCTGCAACTGCTTGCGGTCTTTGGCGATCTTCAGGCGGGCAAGCCGTGTCCGCCGGGAACACACTGTCCGCCCAGAAACTCCTTGTGCGAGGATCCCGCAACGCTTACCGATCTGTGTGAACCCCGAGCACGGCTCCAGCTCAAAGACCTGCTCAACTCCCAGTTCTGGCAGCACCGCTTCTATGGCGAGGAGAACTTTGATTACCAGCCCACTCTCTTCCAGCCCATCGGCGGCATGGACAAGATTATTGAGGGCTTCAAGCGCAAAGTCGGCCACCTGATTGAATACAACTGCGAGGTGAAAGAGATTCGCCTGGCGGAGAGCGGAGTGGAGGTCATGTATCGCGACCGCAGGCACGCTCGCGAAGCCACCAAGCGTGCCGACTATTGCCTCTGCAATATTCCGCTGCCGGTGCTGCAGAAGATACGCTGCAATTTTTCCGCCGAGTTCAAGCAGGCCGTAGACTGCGGCCGCTTTGTGCCGGTCTGCAAAATCGGCTGGCAGGCAAATGAGCGTTTCTGGGAGTCGGACAAATATCAGATCTTTGGCGGCGTCAGCTTTACCGATGAAGTTATTCGGGAAATCTGGTATCCATCGCACGGATTCTTTGGAAAATCCGGCGCCCTGGTGGGCGCCTACGCCGCCGGAAACGATGCCACGGAAATGGGAAAGATGACCTGCGAGCAGCGGCTTTCCGCGGCGCGCTCCATCGCCAGCAAGCTGCACTCAGAGTTTGCCGATGAGCGCATTGTGCCATCGAGACTGGGCATATCGATTGCCTGGCATAACATTCCTACTCAGCTCGGCGGCTTTCCCGGTTTAGGACAGGACAGGACAGAAGCCAGAAAAGCATATTTGCGCCTCCTGCAGCCGGAGGGCCGCTTCTACGTGATTGGAGACCAGGTGTCTCCACTCACGGCATGGCAAGAAGGCGCGCTGATGTCAATGGAGCATGTGGTGAAGAATTTGTTAACTGGACGATGAAGAATTTGGTAATTGGGCAATTTGGTAATTGGGCAATTTTAATCGGTTGATCGCCGTGATCGGGTGATCCGGTGATCTGCAAGAAAAGGATTCATCACCGCAAATCAGTGGAAATCAGTTCCGGTCGGCGGGATCAGTGGTGAGATTTACTTGGCCGAGTGCCAGGGAGGTAGAGATGGAGACGACGCGTAGAACATTTCTCGAAGCTTTGGGGGCAGTCGCTGCCCTCAGTGCTGTTGGAGTATCTTCTGGCGACAAGGCACGAGCAACTGCCACCCCGGCGCAGTCGGACAAGTGTCTCTTCTGGATCGCCGCTGCCACCCCTTGCGACAAGAACCTGAAGTTCGAGGAAAGCCTGTACCGGGACATGATGGCCTACTTCAAGGAGAACGGGGCGGACGGCATTGTGGTCCTGGGTTCGACCGGAGAATACCCGTCGTTTTCCGTCGCTGAACGCAAAAAGATCGCGGAGACAGCCCTGAAGCACCGCAACGGGCTCAATATGATCATTTGTTCCGGCACATCGAATTTTCCTGAGACCATCGAACTCTCCCAGCACGCGGCGGCAAACGGCGCGGACGGCTTGCTGATTATTCCGCCGTTCTATTACAAGCAACCGCCTCTGGAAGGGCTTACCCGGTATTTCTCGCTGATCTTTGAGCAGGTATCCATCCCCATCAATCTCTATCACTATCCGCGCATGAGCGCCGTGCCGGTCACGCCGGAGCTGCTGCATAGCCTGGAAAAATATCCCAACCTTGCCGGGATCAAAGACTCGAATGGAGACGCGCCTGAATATGAGCAGTACGTGAAGGAGTTTCCCAAACTGAACATGCGGACCGGCACCGGCAATAATCTCAAGCATGCGCTGGAAAGCGGAATGGGCGCGATTCTGGCGGAAGGAAATCTGTTTACCAGGCAGATCGCCGCTGTTTTCGCCGCCAAGCGGGCCGGGCAGGATATCGACGCGCCCCTGGCCAAATTGCGGGATATGCAGCAGGTGTTGCGGCCGGCGGGTGTGGGCAGTTTTGGGCCGATGAAGTATGCTCTGAGCCTGCAGATGGGCGCCCCGCAGTTTTATCAACGGCCTCCAAATCCTGACGTGACAGAAGAGCAGAAGGCCAAAATTCGCGATGGCTTGCAGCAACTCAAAGCAATGGCCTGAGCGCAACTGACCTCAGCCGCAGATTTTTCGCAGATAGACGCAGATCAAGATCGTTGGGCCGCGAATCAAAGCGAATGAACGCGAATAAAAAAAGAAAAGAAAACCCTTACCACAGAGGACACAGAGAAAACAGCGAGGACACGGAGGAATGCTTGAGGACAAAGAAGAAGCAGAGAGTTCGAGCAGGACATTTTCTGTTTTTGTCATTGATTGCAGCGGTTTGCGCGACTGCTCAGAACCGTAACAAAGACGGTGAGTGGCCCACCTACGCTGCCGACCTGGCCGGCACCCGTTACCGTCCGCTGGACCAGATCAACGCGTCCAACTTCAGCAAGCTGGAAGTTGCGTGGCGCTTCAAGACAGACAATCTTGGCAATCGTCCTGAGTACAAGCTGGAAGGCACGCCGCTTATGGTGAATCACAGGCTGTATGCCACGGCAGGTTCGCGGCGCGCGATCATCGCCCTGGACCCGGTGACGGGCGAGTTGCTTTGGGTACACGGCGAACATGAAGGGGCCCGCGGAGCCGCCGCTCCCAGGCAGCTTTCCGGACGCGGCTTGGCCTACTGGTCGGACGGAAAAGAAGAACGGATCTTGTATATAACGCCGGGCTACCGGCTCATCTGCCTGGATGCAAAGACCGGCGCCGTTGTCCCGTCCTTTGGCAACAACGGCGCTGTCGACCTCAAGATGGATGACGACCAGACGTTTCTCCCTGACATTACCACCGGCGAGATCGGCTTTCAGTCAGCGCCCGTGGTAGCCAAAGATGTGGTCATCGTGGGCGCCTCTTTTCGCGAAGGCTTCACGCCCAAAAGCATGCGCAACAACAAAGGCTACGTCCGCGGCTTTGACGTCCGCACGGGCAAGCGCCTCTGGATCTTTCACACCATCCCCAAGAAGGGCGAGTTTGGTTACGACACATGGCTCAACGGCTCGGCCGAATATACCGGCAATACCGGAATGTGGACGCAGCTCTCTGTGGATGAGGAACTGGGTCTGGTCTATTTGCCCATTGAATCACCCACCGGAGATTTTTACGGGGGCCATCGTCCCGGCAATGATCTTTTTGCAGAATCGCTGGTCTGTGTGGACCTCAAAACCGGACAAAGGAAATGGTACTTTCAACTGGTGCATCATCCGTTATGGGACATGGATATTTCGTCGGCGCCTATCCTTGCCGACGTCACCGTGGACGGCAAGCCCAGGAAAGTTGTGGCCCAGCCCAGCAAACAGGGCTTCCTCTATGTATTCGATCGAATTACCGGAAAGCCGATCTGGCCCATTGAAGAGCGTCCGGTGGAGCAGGGCAAGACACCGGGCGAGTGGTATTCACCCACGCAGCCTTTTCCCACCAGACCTTCGGCATACAGCCGCAATGGCGTTTCCATTGACGACCTGATTGACTTCACGCCGCAGATGCGTGAACAGGCAAAAAATATCGTTTCCAAATATCATCTTGGCCCCGTGTTCACGCCCCCGGTTGTCAGCCAGATTGATGGCCCGCTGGGCACCTTGACCCTGGGAACGGCGAGCGGCGGAACCAATTGGCCGGGTGCATCCTACGATCCGGAAACTCACATCCTTTATGCCTTTGCCTGCAATGCCTGCCTTACGCCTCTGGGACTGGTTCCACCACCCAAAGAAATCTCGGACATGAATTATGTGGCTGGAGCTGCAGGACGGAAGGTGGTGACGGCCACGGGGCCCGGTGAAAACGCAGGAGCGGACGCGCCTATGGCAGCCAGAAGTCGTCCGCCTGCAGGCGGCGGTGGTGGAGGCGGAGGTGGCGGCGCTTTGAACATCGACGGCATCCCGCTGATCAAGCCACCCTATGGGACCATTAGCGCCATTAACCTGGATAGAGGCGAGATCGTGTGGCAGATTGCGCACGGTGAGACGCCGGATGTTGTCCGCAATCACCCCGCACTTAAAGGACTCAATATTCCACGGACCGGCCAAACCACATATAACGTCGGCACCCTGATCACCAAGACCCTGGTCATTGCCGGAGATGGACAGGTGACTACCACGGCAGACCATCCCCGAGGCGCTCTGCTGCACGCCTACGACAAAGCTACCGGGAAAGAGGTGGGCTCGGTCTACTTACCGGCCCAGCAAAGCGGGTCACCCATGACCTATATGGTGGATGGGAAGCAATACATTGTGATCGCTGTGAGTGGCGGCGCTTACTCCGGCGAATACATAGCATTCACTTTGCCCTCGGAGGAAGATTGAAACGCCGATGAGAACCAGATTCCTGGTGTTGGTTTTAGCCTCTGCTCTTGGGATATGCTCCGGCGCTCTTGTACCGCAACAGGAGAGTGCAGCATCCACGGGCCCGCGCACCGTCTGGAAGGGCGTTTATACCAGTGAACAGGCAAAGCGCGGCGAGTCGCTCTATCGGCTGAAATGCGCGCAGTGTCACGGTGACAAGCTCACTGGCGGCGACTCCGCCTCGCCACTTACCGGTGGCCAGTTCCTCTCAAATTGGAACGGCCTTACGCTCGATGTTCTGTTTGAAAGAATTCGCACTACCATGCCGTCAGACAATCCAGCGCGAGTAGGCCGGCCGGCAAAAGCCGATATTCTCGCCTACATCCTCAGCGTGAACAGATTTCCTTCCGGCAAGGCCGAACTCCAGTACAAAACCGAGCTGCTGAAAGGTATTCTGATCGAAGCCAACAAACCCTGAGCGGCCTATTGTGAGGGTACGCCTCCAGCACCCGCTACCTGCCAGCGGTCTGCGGGGGATGTCGCGAGTAACGAGTGGGCTCAGGTGACGAAGCTGCACGAAAGCTTGGAGATCGCACTGCCTGATTCTTGAACAGCGCCAATCTGTTTGATCAGTGGTAAGGTGTTCAAACAGGTCGGGTTTGAGGTTTCCGCACACGAATCTTACGCTCGGTGGCAACCACGAAGCACCGTGTCCACTCGTCTACGTTTTCTGTTTGAAAAATTTCGCGCATTCTTTCTAGCAAAGCGAGCCGACCAGGTGAATGCAGGCGAATCAAGAGAATGCCACAGTGAGTCCCAGGAACAAACCGCCGCGCGTCTGAAAAATCCAGATCCTGGGTCAGCAGAAAACGCTCTTCATGCTGGGCTGCTTCCCAAATTTGATCGTCCTGGTGCCCGGCCAACCCTTCATCAATGCTTGTGTGAACATCGTGTCCGAGACCGCTTAAAGTCGAAGCAAGAGACGCAGGAAGGTTCTCGTCCAGCTTAATTTTCATCGGATAGAAGGTATGATCGGAACAGGCAAGTCCTCTTCAGCCGATGCGGCGGCAAAGGAAATCGCCGCCTTTACGTCCTCTATTTTCAAGGTAGGAAAATCCACCAGGATTTGCTCGACTGAATCACCGGCGGCCAAGCTTGCTAATACGGTTCTCAATGTGATGCGTGTGCCCTGGAAGACTGGTTCACCGCCACAGACTTGCGGGTCGCGACGGATTCGTTCCTGATACTTCATGAAGCGATCCGCACCGAAGGTTGGACTGGCCATATGCTTTTCATTTTAACTTGGTGGCTCATTATATCCTACCTTGGTTAATGTAATCAGAGATCGAGCACAGAGATGATTACTCAGGGCACCGTCTGCAGCACCCTGACCTGCCACCGGTCGGCAGCGCCCGTCATCACCGCGAGATACTGGATCTGACTCTTGTCCGAGTGGATGATGGTGCTCCCATCCAGCACCTGAGTTTCGATGCTGGCGATATCGTGAAGTTCGACCGCAGATCCGTCCTTGGAATAAAAGATCGCGTCTACTTTGTGGCCGCCGTCAATGATTCGCGTCGTCAATCCCTGGTGCTGCTGGTCTTTAACCCGTTGCGTGAGTTTTTCCAGCGCGAATCCGGTGAAGTTGTCGTTCAGCGGAGCAGTGGTATTGTTTGCCAACGCAGTATGCATGGCCTGCCAGGCCAGCGTGTAGTCGCGCAGGACTGCGTTCTGGGTTGCGTCTTCCAACTGGCGCGGACGCGCGTTATCGGCATTCAGTTGGACCCTTGGTTTGCTGTCCGCCTGCGTCCACTTGAGCAGCGGCATCGTGACGCAGACTGCCAGTCCAATGGCAAGCGTGAGAAATGGAACCCGGCGAAGCCTCATCGTCCGCCTCCCACATGCAGCTCATTGCCCAGCGTGACGCCCGCCGCAACGCCAATGGTGGCGTTGTCTGAGGCCGGCAATTCGGCCCTGGCAATGCCTTTCTTGAGCCGCGCATCTACCGTGCTCTGGCCTTGCCTGTCAGTC
>DATDGH010000933.1:0-21460 GCA_036522215.1 Candidatus Angelobacter sp.
ATGTGCAGTGCCACGGTGCATTGCCCGGGGACATGTTTCTGCAACCTTGATGGACCGGCTGCTGGTTTTTGCACCCAGGATCCCATCGGGGTCAAACCAGCGGGCAAATAACAAGCCATCGGAGTTGGCTTTGGACCTTCCATCAACACTGGCTCCGGCCTGGCGATGACGCGAGGCTGGAGCACTTCTTGAACTCCTGCAGAATTCACCTCAACGAAAGTACATTCAACTCCACCAAGAGCAGCTGATAACAAAATCAACTTCTTTAAAATCAGTGATTTGCCAATTGATTCCTGTTTTACCTCCAATTGAGCTGGAGTGCATTGCTCAGTTGTGCCCGGCTGGCGCAAAGTGGCCTCCAGATAAGCGCAGTTGGAGGAGAAATTCATGGCATCAAATCATGCTCTTCGTTTTCGTGAGGCTAAACGCACCCAGGAAAGCTTTCTCGCAGGTCTGGAAAAAAAGACGCTGCTCTGGCTGGCGGTGCGGACGCCGTCCTGGATCAACTCGGATCATCTGACTGTGCTGGGCCTGGCGGCGATGGCCGGGGCAGGCGCGGGATATTGGTGGTCGCGGACAAATCCTGTGGGATTGTTTGTGGTGATCGCGTGCCTGGCGTTGAACTGGCTGGGCGACAGCCTGGACGGAACCCTCGCACGTTTTCGCAACTGTCCGCGTCCGCGCTATGGCTTTTATGTAGACCACATCGTAGATGCGTTCGGAGCGCTCTTTCTTCTGGGAGGCCTGGCCCTCTCCGGTTACATGACGCCTGCCGTGGCGATTGGTTTGCTCGTCGCTTACCTTCTGCTCTCCATCGAGGTGTACCTGGCGAGCTACACGCTGGGAGACTTCAAAATTTCCTATTACAAGATGAGCCCCACCGAACTGCGCATCCTGCTTTGCATTGGCAACCTGGCATTACTGCATAGATCTGTGGTGCACCTGTTCGGACGGGCCTACAAACTGTTTGACGTTGGCGCAACCATGGGCATTACCGGAATGCTGGCCTTGCTGTTGATCTCAGTGCTCAAGAACACGGTGAAACTCTACCGCCGGGAGCCATTGCCATCTAAACCGAAATTGAATGCGGAGCAGAGGGAGGAGCGTGTGGTCACGGTGACGGGGACGTGAGAATCGCCGTGATCGCGCGTGATCGCCTGGGATCGCCGTGATCGGAAAGGCAACCCCAGACGCGGAGGCCCCACTTCCTTACCACTGATCACACAGATGAAACTGATCTCCGCTGATAAAGCAAGAATTTTGCGGGAATGTTCCAAACGCTGGGATTGCGCGACCTGTTTCACCGATCACGGCGGTCACGGCAATCACGCGCGATCTTTCTTCATTCTGAGTCTGAAACCTTGATTTTTCCTTCTGGCGTCCGCTCCAGTGAATTGGCGTAAAGGCCCAGCAACTCACGACGCCACCAGGCGCCGGTCTTGCGCTTCGTCTCCATGTCCGTGAACCAATACTGCGAGATGACCGCGCGCACCTTTTGCGGTGGACCATTGGGAAACGGATTGCCGGCGAACAGCGACAACACCTGCTGCGAGTTCGTGAGTAGACGCTCTTCAGTTTCCCGAACCCAGGGATTCTGGAGGCCCGATTCCAGCGAAGCGAACCACAGGTTCCATTCAAAACGTGGCTGGTAGGGTGCGTAGATTCCCGGTGCCTTAGTGGGATCTTGCGGCTTGTAGCGGAAGGGATAAGGCGTCCACGTCACGCCGTCATTTGAACCCTGAAACTCGATTTCATATCGTTGATGCGTCATGTTGGCAAACAATCCATACCGGTTGGCGATGCGGAAAGGTTCCAGCAGCTGCACAGGTCCATCAGGAAAGACGTTGCCACGCGGGAAGATGGCGAACATCAGCACCGTGGTGGCGTAGAAAATCCACCACAGGGAGATTCCCGCTATCATCCGCCGCATCGGCACCATCCAGGCTTCCAACTTGCCCCGAGTTGGCGGCCTGCTCTCTTCCATCTTTATAGGTTCCCGCCAGCGTTGGGGAAGGATTGGGCGGATGAATCCATCGTCGAGAAGCAGAACGCCGAGCGCCAGTACCAGATAGTTCAGGAACGTGTAATTGGCCGTGAGGATAATCCCGATCTGGAACGGCGTGACGATGAAAAAACAGATGACGCGAAGGCGTCTTGGGAGAAACAGCATGAAGACAATGCCAAGTTCCATGACCAATGTAAGCAGGGCGGTGAAGGCATGAAACTTTTGGGGAAGATGCTGCACGTACCAGCCGATCCATGTAGGCAACGGCCCATTCTGGTAATAATCGTCCATAGCGGTCAGGTGCCGCCAGGAATAATCACCGCTCACCAGCTTCACCAGGCCGGATTCAAAGTAAATCCGGAACCACTCCCACTGCAGCAAAAACCGGCTCGCCCGGCTGGGGAGATGGGTTGCGCCCAGTCCTGGCCGCAGGCCCGGAGGAGCAAAAAACAAGGAGATAAATCCTGCTTCCAGCAGCATGCCGTCCGACTGATAGGAGGAGAATTCCTGTGCCGTGGAAATGAATGAAAGAAAACAGACAAGACAAACCACCAGGCTCAGGCGAGGCCACAGGTTGAAAACTACGGCCAACGACGCCGCAATTCCTAGCCAGCAGACGATCATCAAAGCATGGTCGCTGGAGCCGAACCAAAAAAGAGTTGGCGCAAACCAGATCGCCTTAATCCCCGGATAGTACTGCTTGACTGCGGGCAGGTATTCCCTGACCGGCAGGATCCCCTGCGAACCAAACAGCCCTTTGATCTGGAAGAGAAAAGAATAGAAAGCGGAGAAGTAGATCAGCCCCAGAGCGCGGAGAAAAATCCAGCGTGGCAACAGATGTGTGGTTTTTCCCTCGCCGGCTGCCTCTGGCCCTACCAGCCACTCCAGAACCCGCATGGTTCAGAGATTATAAGCGCTTACAAAACCTGACCACAGAGGCACGGGGCGACGGAGAAAGTCTAAAAATCAAAAACTGTATCGAGAGGTTCTGCTCTTGATTTTCAATTACCAAATTACCAACTTGCCAATTACCAAATTCTCGGACAAGGCGGTACCGCCGCCATCACAACGGGGCAAAACTTCTCGTAGTTGCCGGCATAACGTCCTCACTCGTACCTCAGCGCGATGATGGGATCCACCTTGGTTGCGCGGCGCGCGGGTATATAACAGGCAATGATCGCTACCGCCGCAAGGACCACCGCGACGCCGACCAGCGTAGAAGGATCGTAAGGGCTCACCTCAAACAGCAGGCTGCCCAGCAACCGTGTAACCCCAAAGGCGCCTGCGGTCCCTATCGTCAGCCCGATTAATGCCAGGATCAGGCCACTTCCGAGAACCAGCTTAAGTTGCTGCCAGGTGCTTGCGCCGAGTGCTGCCCTGATTCCCATTTCGTGTGTGCGCTGGACCACGGAGTAGGAGAGCACTCCATAGATGCCAATCGCCGCCAGCAGCAGCGCCATGGCAGCGAAGCCTCCGACCAGCAGCGCCTCCAGCGCATCGCCGCCCAAAGTCTCAGACTTGATTTGCTCCATGCTCTTGATATTGTCGAGCGCCTGGTTGCTGTTCACGCTGGCCACCGCCCGCTGAATCTCTTTCAACAGATGATCGGGATCGATGGCGCCGCGCACAACCAACGACGTACCCGGTTCGGGACTCTGTTTGTACGAAAGATAGACGCCCGAATCCGTGGTCTGCCGCAAACCATCATTCTTCTCATCAGCGATTACGCCCACGATTTGCCATGGAACTTCAGGACCGCGCTGATGTTTGCCGGGCACGAACTGCTCGATATAAATGTGCTTGCCCAGCGCATCCTGTCCCTTGAAGAACTCATTGGCTGCGGATTCATTGATGACCATAGCGGGCAGGCCACCTTCGGTGTCGCTCTCAGCCAGCACCCGGCCCTTTTTCAGGCGTGCTCCTATGGCGGAGAAGTAGGACGGACTAACGATTTTCACTCCTACTGCGTGGGTATATCGGTGCTCGACCGTTTCTCCATCCAGCCGGAATCGAGTGCCGATGCCCCAGCCCTGCAGAGGAATTCCGCTGGCTATAGCAACATCACGGACGCCCGGCACTGCTCGAATGCTTTCCATCACTCGATCCAGATAACTGATGATTGCGGGCGCCTCCGGATACTGTTCCGCCGGCATGATAAGGTCCATGGTAAGCACGTTGGTAGGATCAAAGCCGAGGTCAACACGTTGCAGCCGATGAAAGCTGCGCAGAAGCAACCCGGCGCCGGCAAGCAGCACAAACGCCATTGCCACCTCGGCCACAATCAACCCGTTTTGCAGCCGCCTTCGGCTTCTTCCCGCGCCTGCGCCTCGCGTTCCTTCTTTCAGTGAATTCGCCAGGTCGACACGCGTGCCATGAATGGCTGGAGCCAGCCCGAACAGCACGACGGTTACGAAGATAATCACCACACTGAACAGGAGCACTCTGGCGTCGAGATGAACGTCGGCTTCATTGGGCAGCGAGAATGGAGGCAGGGACGCTTTAATTCCCAGCATCAATCCAAAGCCGAGCAGGATACCCGCGGCTCCTCCGAGAAAAGCGAGGAGAATACTCTCGGTGAAGAACTGACGGATGAGCCGCCGCCTGCCGGCGCCGATGGCTGACCTGACGGCGATTTCACGTTCGCGTTGCGAGCCGCGCGCCAGCAGCAGATTGGCCATGTTGGCGCAGCCAATCAGTAGCACCACTCCAACCGCGCCCAGGAGCACCAGCAGGGCCAGACGCAAATCTGAGTCCACCATGATTTCACGGAAAGTATCAATGGCAATGCTCCATCCTTTATTGGAGTGGGGAAAGTCATGCGCGATCCGGTCAACGATAGGTTTCATTCCGGCGCGCGCTTCTTCCACGCTTACACCCGGTTTGAGCCGCCCAAAGGCGCCCATCCAATGAAAATCACGGGTCATGTCTTTAGGCTCGAAAGCCAGAGGAGTCCAGAGGTCGGCGTAGCCGCGGTCGAATGCGCTTTCCGGCGGCAACACTCCGATAACGGTATAGGGCTTCTTATCCAGGCTGATGGTGCGTCCGACAATCGAACGGTCACTGCCGAACTGGTTTTCCCAGATGCGATGACTGAGGATGGCAACTCGTTCTTTTCCCAACTGATCTTCGTCGGGTGCGAAGGTGCGTCCGAGAATCGGCGTGGTGGTGAAGATCTCAAAGAACGATGCTGAAACTCTCAGGCCGTGCAGTTGCACCGGGACATCAACTCCGGTCAGGGCCATGGAGCCACTAGCCTGCGCCGCCAGTGCCGAGAACACGGTGTTCTGGTTCTTCCAGTCCAGAAAATTCATGGTAGAGATGCCGTTGGGATTGCCTGTAGGAACTTTTTCCAGGACGCGCACTACCTGCTCCGGGTGGTCCCAGGGCAGCGGCTTCAACAACACGGCATCAATGAAGCTGAAGATGGCAGTATTCGCGCCGATGCCCAGCGCCAGCGTCAATATGGCAACAATGGTGAATCCGGGACTGCGGCGCAATTGCCGGAATCCATAGCGCAAGTCATGGAAGAAATGTTCAATGTAGTTCACGCGGCGCCTCTCCTTGCATTGCTCTTTGACTTGTTGCATGCCACCGAGTGCGCGTAATGCGGCGTAGCGCGCTTCTTCGGCTGACATGCCTCTGGCGATGTTCTGCCTGATCTGCTGCTCCAGGTGATAGGCCAATTCGTCGTCCAGGTCCTGGTCAACACCTCTGCGCCGGAACAGCGAACGCAGACGGAGAGGAATGGTATAGAGCCAGCGCTCCGGGCGCATCTCAGGCCTCCTTGAGTTTGACCACTTGCGAGATCGCGGTGGAGAGCCGGCTCCAATTGGCTGCTTCTCTTCCAAGCTGGCGGCGGCCCAAACGTGTGAGGGAATAAAACTTGGCCCGGCGATTGTTCTCGCTGGGCTTCCACTCGGCGGTGATCCATCCTTCCTGCTCCAGTTTGTGCAGAGCCGGATACAGTGAACCATCGCTCACCTGCAGCACCTCGCCCGAAACCTGCGTGAGCCGCTGGCTGATGGCCCAGCCATTGATCGGCTCCAGAGCGACGATTTTCAGAATCAGCAGATCCAGTGTGCCCTGGACCAAATCTGGCGGTTTGCTCATGCCCCTCCCTCGGTTACCGAGATAGACTACGGGGTCTCCTCTCGGTTAGCAAGGGAAGAAGGAAAAACTTGCTTGGTACAATGCCAAATATGCCTTTGCTGCGGATTTCCGCCATCAGTTATCTCAATACTGCGCCTTTAATGTGGGATTTTGAGAATGGCGAGCCCGCGGAGAAGCTGAAGCAGCATTTTCAGGTTAGCTATACCATTCCTTCGCAATGTGCCGACGAGTTGAAGGCCGGGAGCGCCGACATCGGCATTATCCCGGCAGCGGCGTACACCACCATCCCCGATTTGCTCATCATTCCGGACGTAGCCATCGCCTGCAAGAACCAGGTGCGGTCTATTCTTCTGGTGAGCAAAGTCCCGCTGGACAAAATCCGCAATGTGGCTACCGATAACTCTTCTCGCACCTCGACGGCGCTGGTACAGATTTTCCTCAGGAAATTTGTGGGAGTAAATCCTGGCTTTACCCCGCAGAAGCCGGACCTCGTGGAGATGCTACGCTGGCACGATGCCGGACTGCTGATCGGCGACGTTGCCCTCCAGGCCCAGACGACGGGCCTTTATGTTTACGACCTGGCGGAAGAGTGGCGGCGCTGGACCTATCTGCCTTTTGTGTTTGCTTTCTGGGCAGTGCGTGAGCCGGCGCTGGAGAAGGCCGGCGCCAGCCTGAATATCGCGCGTGTTTTCCAGCAGTCGCGGGACAACGGCTTGCAGCATGTTGCCGAGATCGCCAAAAGTTGGGCTGGCCGGTTGAAACTTCCGGAAATGAGCATTCACGAATACCTGACCAGCAACATTGATTACTCGCTGGATGAAGAAAACCTGCGGGGCTTGAATCTCTTTTATCGCTATGCGACGGAGTGCGGCGTCCTGCCGCTGGCGCCCGAATTGCGGTTCTTGAATCAAGCCCACGCAATCGGGTCATTGGGTCGCCACCACCCCTCCTCGCCAACAACCTGCGCATAGGAGTCCCGGGCACCGGAAGAAAATCCGACACCTCGATGATAAAAGCGCCTCCTGATTGTGAATCGTCTATGACAGAAGGCAACGGAGCGCATCTATGTATCAGTTGGCGGCTTTTGTTTGATCTGCTCCAGGAGGACGTTCAGCCAGCGGGAGGCGAATCCCACAAGTTTCTCCGGAGCTGCTCCTTTTTCAACCGGATCGCGCAGCACCTCCGCCACCGCGATCAGCGCCGCTCCCAGCGCGGCAGAATATCGATCGAAATTTGGCTCCTCCGAAATTTCTTGCAGGCGCTTGCTCAACAACTGGAACATCTCCGCGCCCACACGGTTGGAAAATTGCATGGCCGCATCAGACATGGCTCCATCCCTCGCTCTAACTTCACGATTCCGGCAGAGAAGTATAAATCCTACGTTGCCGGCCTGGATTCAGACAAAGGAAGCGGAATCGGCTTGGCCAACCCGGCATCCAATCAATGGCATGGTTCAGGCTATCGCTATTGCAGTGTGGAGCTGGCTCCAGCGCCTCGGCGGGATTGGATTGATCCTGCTCGGTTTTGTGGATAACTCCCCTCTTCCTGTGCCCGGCGGCATGGATGCGCTCACCGTGATCCTGGCTGCTAACCAGAAGCAATGGTGGTGGTACTACGCCATCATGGCGACCATCGGCGGTGTCCTGGGCGGATACATGACCTTCTCCGTGGCCCGAAAGGGAGGCAAAGAAGGTCTGGACAAGAAGCTCTCGCGCAAAAAAGCCGCATGGGCGCGTAAGAAGTTTGAGAAATATGGCTTCTGGAGCGTGTTTGTGCCTGCCTTGCTACCTCCGCCTGTGCCGTACTCGCCATTTCTGATCGTAGCCGGCGGTCTGGACTACTCTCCCCGAAAATTCCTGATCGCGGTGACAACCGCCAGAATGATTCGCTACTTTACCCTGGCCTATCTGGGATCAATTTATAGCCGGCAGATCTTTGCCTTTTTCCATCAGTACTACAAGCCTATGCTATGGACGCTGCTGGCGCTCGCCGCAGCCGGAGGAATCGCTGCCGGCATCTATGCCCTGAAACGCAGAAAACAGGAGAAACCGATTCCGCCCGATGCCGGCGAGCAGCGCATGAAGGCAGCGTAAAAAACAGGGGACAGGTAACAGTAAGAGCAACCCAGCAACAAACCTTGCACCACAGAGGCCACTGAGGCCACCAACTACTGCCCTTGAATATCCTTGCTGTCCGGCCGGTGAAATTTCAACGTATCTGCAAATACCTGATCGTCGTTCACATGCTCCAGGACAAATTTCTGGAGTTCGGCGGTGGTGGCTGTCAGTGCCAGGTGGCGGTCGCTCGAGCCCTCGTCGGTTGGTTTGATAAGAATGTGGGTGATCGCGACACTCCTGGCCTGGAGTGATTTGGCGAGCCGATCATCATCGATAAAGGCGAACTGTAGGTTCTTATCATCGTTTGTGACGCGGACAAACCAATGCGCTATCCGCAGTTTTACCTTCACCTGTGAGTTCTTACTTGCCGGGCTGCCGGGCAGAAACTCCAGATAAGCGCCGTCTCCTGCGCGAATCAGGTTAGGCGCTACGTTCAGGCCATTTTTCGTCTGTTCGATGGCAAGTGAAAATGACTCAGGGTCAGCGATCCAGCTCTTCTGGATCAAATCCAGAAAGCGGTGTCCCTGAAGAACCACGAGATGCCCATCCATTACCATCCGTTGCGGGCTGTTGGCATCGGAAAAGACCAGATTGTAGGTATTGTTGCCTGAGTCCGAGAGTTCGAGCGTCACCTGATCCTGCGCCCATTTGCCCAGTATAGAGGGATCAAAGCTGACATCCTTGTCCGTGTACAAAGGATTGAAGGTATCCACGGGCTGGCATCCAGCCAAAAGCGCGAGCAACACAAGCAACATCCAAGTTTTTCCCGGTCTCATATGCAGATAATTTAGCCGCGAATGAACACGAATGCACGCGAATTTGTAAAGGCAAAACCTACCAACGGTTTTCAGATGACCCGATGACCGGGGCCCCCGGCACGCGCCGGTTTTGCGCGTGATGGGGTGGGGTGACCCGACGACCCGATGACCCGATGACCCGATTGCAAGCACGAGAAAAGTTCGTTGTCGGGCGAGTCGCAGCTTGTTCAATCCGGTCTACCGGTGGCGAGGCTGTGGCCTGTTGCCTATGGCCTGTAACCTGGCTGTTTGCGGTAAAATTATCTGCGAATGTCCTTGACCAAATCCCAGGCACTGGAGCTGTTCCGTTCTGACGATCTGATTGGGATCGGGATGGAAGCGGATACGCTACGCCGCAAGCTGCACCCGGAAGGCGTGGTCACTTACATCATTGACCGCAACATCAACTACACCAACTTCTGTACGGAGTACTGCACCTTCTGCGCTTTTTATGCTCCGGTGAAGGGCCCTGGCCGGGCCAAAGGATATGTGCTGGATCTGGAAACCATTTACGAAAAAATCCGGGAAACGGTGGAGATGGGCGGTACCGGCGTGCTGATGCAGGGTGGCCTGCATCCGGACCTGAAGCTGGAGTGGTACGAAGAGATGATGCGCGGCATCAAGCAGCGTTTCCCGCAGGTGCACCTGCATTGCTTTTCTGCCTCAGAGATCATCCATTTTGCTGAGATCAGCGGCCTGAGCATTGAGGACACCATCAGACGACTGCGCGATGCCGGCCTCGATTCCATACCCGGCGGCGGAGCAGAGATTCTGGATGATGAGGTCCGCTACAAGATTGCCCGGCTCAAGTGCCTGACTGAAGACTGGATCAACGTCCACAGGACAGCACACAAGCTGGGAATGCGCACCACGGCCACCATGATGTTTGGAGTGGGAGAAACCTGCGAGCACCGGGTCAACCACTTTCAACGCATCTATGACCTTCAGGAGGAGACCGGAGGTTTCACCGCATTCATCCCCTGGAGCTTCCAGCCTAAGAACACGGCGCTGGGAGGCAGACATTGGGACGAGGCAACTTCGGTCGAGTACCTGAAAGTGCTGGCCATCTCGCGGCTCTATCTCTCCAATTTCGAAAACGTACAGTCAAGCTGGGTGACCCAGGGCCTCAAAGTCTGCCAGCTAGGGCTGCGGTTTGGCGGGAATGATGTGGGTTCGGTCATGCTGGAAGAGAATGTAGTCCGCTCCGCCGGCGTGACCAACTGCACGACGGAAGAAGAGTTGCGCTACATGATCCGCAATGCCGGTTTTCGTCCTGCCCGCCGGGACACGCTGTACCGGCAGTTTTTCCTGAATTGAGCAATATGTCTTTTTAGTTTACCTCGAAGCGAAGCGAGAGGTCCCTATCGGCTCAAGGATTGCAGGATCGTGAACATAGCTGGCAGCCAGTAACGCGATATACGCGAATTTTTTGATGGGGAGCTGACCAATGCTTCGTTTCCGTCTATTGATTCTTTCACTTGCGATGTTTGCTGGGGCACCCAACCAACAATCGTCCAGCGTGGAAGACGGCATCGCCAGGATCCGCCTGGAATGGGCGCGGGATTTGCGCGAGAAGCGTCTCGACCAGCTTGTGATGCTGTATACGCCGGACGGAGCGTTTATCTCGCCAGACATTGGCCGCGTTACCGGACGGGCGGCAATCCGCGAACTTTGCCAGAACGTTATGGCCACTTTCACCAGCGACCTCACCTTCCACAGCATAAAGACGGAGAATTCGGGCGACCTTGCCTACGATAGCGGGGATTTTCGCGAAACGCTGACCAAACTGGTCGACGGGAGCAAGAGCGACGACCAGGGAAACTATCTCATGGTTTTCAAGCGCCAGGCGGATGGCAACTGGCTGATTGCGCAACAGATGTGGGCTGGACCGCCGCCAGGGCACAAGTAGGGAACAGCGCTGCCGGACGGCTCCGGCAACTCTAGAGCTTCTATAGCCCGATTATCGTTCCATCGAGTAGAATGTTGGTACTCTGTTGTCTTCCGGAGTGCACGCCCTGAACCCTGTATATTCCAGTCTTTTGTCCCTGGCTATGGTCAGCTCGCAACGCGGGTTTGTGCATTACTTCAAGAGCCATTTCCTGGACAATACCTTCAAGGGCCTGTATTCACCCAACGCATTCGACCTGATGCTCCTGATTCCGTACTTCGTAGTGATGTCCATTCTGGCTGTTTACGGCTTGCACCGTTACAAGCTGGTGTACATGTATTTCAGGAACCGGAAGAAGCATGCAGGCGAGCCTCCGCAGAGATTTTCTGAACTGCCCCGGATAACAGTACAGTTACCTATCTTCAATGAGCAATTTGTGGTGGACCGGCTGGTGGAGTCCATCTGCAAGATGGAATATCCGCGGGAACAGCTCGACATCCAGGTGTTGGATGACTCAACCGACGAAACCAAAGAGATCGCGCGGGCGGTGGTGGAACGCTATGCCGCGCTGGGCCATCCCATCACTTACATTCACCGCACCAATCGTGAAGGCTTTAAGGCGGGAGCGCTGGAGAATGGATTAAAGACGGCAAAGGGAGAGTTCATCGCCATTTTCGACGCGGACTTTGTGCCTCCGGAAGACTGGCTGCTGCGCGTGATTCATCATTTTGCAGAGCCCGGCATCGGCATGGCGCAGACGCGCTGGACGCACCTGAATCGGAACTACTCATTCCTGACCGAGGTGGAAGCCATTATGCTGGATGGCCACTTCGTCCTCGACCATGGCGGCCGCTACCGGGCCGGCGTTTTCTTCAACTTTAATGGCACTGCCGGAATGTGGCGGCGACAGGCCATTGAAGAGGCTGGCGGATGGCAGCACGATACGCTTACCGAGGACACCGATCTTTCCTATCGCGCCCAACTTAAAGGGTGGAAATTTAAATATCTGCAAGACATTGAGTGCCCGGCCGAGTTGCCCATTGAGATGACGGCATTCAAGATCCAGCAGGCCCGCTGGGCCAAGGGACTAGTCCAGACCGGGAAGAAACTCCTGCCGCGAATTTTCAAGAGCAACGTGCCCTTCCGGGTGAAGCTGGAAGCCTTTTATCACTTGAGCGCCAATATCAGTTATCCACTGATGATCGTATTTTCCGTGTTGCTTTTGCCGGCCATGATTATCCGGTCGTTTGGTGGATGGTTTCAGATGCTGCTGATCGATCTTCCTTTGTTCATGGCGTCAACGTTTTCCATTTCCAGTTTTTACCTGGTTTCACAAAGGGAGCTTTTTCCCCGAAAGTGGCGGCGCACGTTCTTCTTTCTGCCGTTTCTCATGGCGCTGGGTATCGGGTTGACCTTGACCAACACCAAAGCTGTCTTCGGTGCGCTGTTCGGGGTCAAGTCGCCATTTGCGCGGACGCCAAAATACCGGGTGAAATCCAGGGCGGACAAGGCGCTGGGGCAGAAGTACCGGCGGCGCCTGCATCTGGTGCCGTGGCTGGAATTGCTGGTGGGCGCCTACTTCATCATGATGTGCACGTATGCCTACAACAGCGAAAACTACTGGACTATCCCCTTCCTGCTTCTGTTCGTGATTGGATATTGGTTCACGGGCCTGATGTCGCTGCTGCAAGGCCGATTCGAACGGTTCTCACTCTCACGCGGCGAGACAGAGCCGCATACGAAACCTTTTCCTGTCGGCGTTTAAGCTGCGTAGCGGCTGAAGCGGCCTAACCTTGCTGGTCTACCCTGCCACTAGTAGTTGTTCTTCAATTTTGGCAATTACGGCGATTCTGGCAATCGTCTACTCTTCCATATAAATAATGTGAGAGTTGTCCTTGAGAGCGATAGGGATGCTGCCCGGCTTGCGGCTGGTGATGATCAGATTGTAGTCGGACGAAACCGGGAGAGACTCCAGAACGGATTCGCCGGCTGCCGGCTGTACTAATGCCAGATAGAGAAGGAAATCATAGAGGTATGGCGCTCCGTGGTACTGCTGAGCGGCGTAAGAAAGGCTGCTGCCCTGGGCGTTGAGGTGCCAGGCCAGCGATGCCGCTACGGAGACAGCGTGTTCATAGGCTTCTGTAGAAACTGTATCGGGAAGAGCGTTGTCGAAGACGATGCGCAACCGGACTTCGTCCTCGCGTGAAAATTCACGCACCTTCAGGCTGGCAGTCTTGGCAGAGGCCTTCCAATCCACGAAGCGGGCAGGATCCTGAGGCGTATGCTCGCGGATGCGGTAGAGTTCGGTGCCCAGTCCGCGCACCAGGGCGGCATGCTCACCAGTCACGGTGGGCAGCATTTCCATAAAATCGCTGGACTCCAGCAACTCCGGATAAACCAGGAGCTCGCGCGACAGCTTGACCCTGCGGCTCTTGAGCAGGAATGAAAACGGAAAACGCGTGGCCAGGTGGAAGCCTTCCTGGGAGTAGCGGCCACGATGGGAAAATGTGAGTTCCACCTCCGCTTCCGCGGTGGTGCGCGGAGGCACAAAGGTAAAGTAAACCGGCATTTCAAAGATTGCAGGCGCCTCCGGCTGCGCCGACTTACGCCGCAAAGCATAGTCCGGGATGCGAATCCACTTGCTCCTGCGGGGGAAGAAGAAATCCGTGCGCTGCCATTCCCATCCCGGCTTCTTTTTCTTTTTGCGATGGAGATGAGCGGCAACGCGCACAGAAAAGGCAGGAATCAGCTTGCGCGGGTTGTTCAGCTTCACCTGGGCAACAATCGGCTTCCCGGCAAAGGCAATTTCAGGCGCCGAGACATCCAACTCCAGCCCGCGCAACACTGCTGCCGACGCGAAACCGGAGACAACAATGGCAGCCAGCATTGCCGCCAGGACGATGAACAGGAGGTTATTCGTGGTATTCAGTGCCGCAATTCCGATAATGAGAGCAACACCCAGATACGCCATGCCCTCGCGGGTAATCTCGAAATCCAGTGCATCGCGCAACCTGGCTGCGACCACGCGCTTGGCCAGATAGGGCAGGGTGATCAGTCCCACCACTCCGGCCAGCAAGAGCGCCGTAGAAGCAAGCAGCGCTGTTGCGGTTACATTTCCGGATTCACTGGCAATGGTGGAGAGAAGGGCGGCAACAAAGGCCAGGGCCAGACCCAGAACTGCCATTAGAAATCGCAGCCAGGCTTCGCCATCAACGTTAGCCAGCGCGGATTTCAATGGGGCAGGAAGGCGCATGTCCACTCCATATTATCCGCGATAAAAGCCTTTTCAACACCAAACCAAAGGCTTACCACCCACGGCGCGCCGGGCGGGCTGATGCCAGTGATCTTCACTGCAATCCTTCCAGGAATTCCAACGTGAGCCGATTAAATTCTTCCGGCGCTTCTTCGAATGGAAGGTGGCCGGCGCCTGGGATCAGCTTGAGTTCGGCACGGGGAAGATGTTCCTTCAGGGTGATGGCGGAGCGAGGGTCAACAGCTTTATCGTGCGTTCCCCAGATCAGCAAGGTGGGAATATCGAGTTGCGGGATGATTTGTTCCAATGCCGCAACGTCTTTCTCCCACTTGCGCAAGGCAGTGAGGACATTGCCGGCGCGGCCGGGCTGCAGAATCGTCGGGCGATAGCCGTTGAGCTCGTCCTTTGGAACGCGCGTAGGATCACCAAACATGCGGCGCAGAGCTATTTTATGAACGGGATGAGAGATGGGGAGCGACATGCGCAAGAAATAGCCACCGAGCCTTGAACTGAGAAACTGGATCCGGCGCCGGCCGAAATCTGACCATGGGTTTACCGGTGATGAGAGCACCAGTGCGCGAATCCTGGCTGCGGCCCTGATGGTTTGTCCGGCCAGCAGCATGGCAATCGCGCCCCCGAACGAAGACCCGATCACACTGAATTCTTTCCAACCCATCTGCTTCACAAATCCAACCAGGCGCTTGGCTTGCTGTGACATGCTGCAATCGATGCCGATATTGTTGGACAGTCCTGATCCGGGCAAGTCCACTGAGTAGACACTGTGTTGGGGCGCGAGGGCCGGTAGAGTGAACCGCCAGCAGAATGGTCCTCCGAGCAGGCCACCCAACAGAAGCAATGGCGGACCGCTTCCAGCTTGGAGGAAATGGATCTGTTGGCCGTCAATTCTGATTGAGCTCTCAGTGGCTTGCATGGTGATTGAATGACCTAATATCCATGTTACCTATGGCACCTAGATATACGAGAAATGTAGCCGTTTGATCATTTTTCTTGATTTTCACCTTGAATGCCCATTCATCCACAATCTCAAATACAAAAATTCACACGAAAATCCCAAATTCTGTAGCTTTGCCGTGTACCGACAGCTACAATGTTCTAAGTAATTAGAATCAAGAGACTTATTGTTAGTTGCGGCTTCAGCGCATGGCATTTCACTTGCATAAACCATCTCAGAATACGCTTGGTTTCAGTGGTCACGGTGGTCTGGAAACGCGACGCATGCGAAAAGACTTCCAAATCCGGGTTTCGGCGCTCGTCTTAGCCCTGATTACTCTGGCGGCCGTGGTCTTTGCCGGCATCAATTTTTGGAAGGAGGGCCAGTACCCGGTTCCCTCCGATGGTGCATCGTGGATCGAAAGCGGGGATGGTCTGCGGGCCGTGGATCTGGCGCCGGGTGGACCAGCCGAAAATGCGGGCATCCAGCCTGGCGATCAATTGCTCGCCGTGGACGAGCAGCCCATTCAGAACGTCAAGGATGCGCAAGGTCGGGTCCGGGCAAATGCTTTCCAGAGACTGGTAAGACAGCAATACAAGACAGGCGCATGGTCTAACGCGGTCTACAAGCTATCGCGGGGCGGAGTTGGTTTTGAGGCCCGCGTCCTCCTTCGTCCAGCGGATAAATCGATCAACCAGGGATTGCGGCTCATTGCGCTCATCTATCTTGGGGTTGGCCTGTACGTGCTGTTGCGCCGCTGGACTGCGCCTAAGTCCACCCATTTTTATCTTTTCTGCCTGGTTTCATTCGTTCTTTACTCCTTCCACTACACCGGCAAATTCAATAGCTTCGACTCCATCATCTACTGGTGCAACGTGGTGGCGTGGGTGCTCCAGCCAGCCCTGTTCCTGCATTTTGCCCTGACTTTTCCGGAGAAAAAGAAGTTCTTGGAGAAATGGCCTTGGCTGGCTGCGCTCCTCTATGTGCCCGCCGCCATGCTGGGATTGGTTCAGGTCCTGGGCGTACAATTTTGGGACTTCACTGAGTCACTGCGCTGGAATCTGGACCGGCTCCAGATGCTGTACCAGACGCTGTACTTCATTGTGGCGGCGGCGGTGCTCTGGGGGAGTTATCGCAAGGCGTTCATCCCCATTGTGCGCCAGCAGATGAAGTGGATCTCGCGCGGGGCCGTGCTAACCATTGCACCGTACACCATCTTTTATGTAATTCCTTACCTTCGCGGGGCCCTCGCCACCCCGGGGATGAAGCTTGCGGCTTTCTCGCTGGTGTTTTTGCCGCTCACATTTGGGTACGCCATTCTGCGCTACCGGCTGATGGATGTGGACATCATCTTTAAGCGCGGCGTAGCTTACACCCTGGCCACTGCGGCGATTGTAGGAGCGTATTTCGGACTGGTTGGCGGTCTCGCGGCAGCAGTCAACAAAAAGCTGCCGAACGTGGGACCGGCCGGGCTGATTATCGCAATCGTGATCACGGCCCTGGCCTTCGACCCGCTGAAGAACTGGATTCAACAGCATGTAGACCGGTTCTTCTATCGCAAGCGCTATGACTACCGGCGCACCCTCATCGAGTTCGGACGCGAACTGAGTTCGGAAACAGATCTCGGGACCATGCTGAGTTCGGTGATCGACCGGCTATCGCGCACCTTGCTGGTCAACCGAATCGCCATCTTCCTGCCTGATGAGGCGCGGCAATTTGTGATGGCCAAATCCTCCGGCATTTCCTATAGCGGCGCACTCGACCTGAGTTTTCTGGTGGTGGAGCGTCCGGAATACTATGCCGGGCATATCTTCTTCGACAACACCCGCAAGGCCCTGCGGGAAAGTGCGACCGCCCGCGACACCATCGCCCGGCTGGACTTGAATTACTACATCCCGTGTACGGTGCAGAACCGCATCGTGGCTGTGCTGGGGCTGGGCAAGACAACTTCGGGCGACTTCCTTTCCAGCGACGACGTAGAACTGCTGGAGACCCTGGCAGGGTACATCGGAATCGCCATCCAGAACGCCCAGCTCTATGCCTCGCTGGAGCAGAAGGCCAACGAGTACGAGCGCCTCAAAGACTTCAATGAAAACATTGTGGAATCCATCAGCGTGGGAGTGCTGGCGGTGGATCTGGAAGACCGCGTCGAGTCATGGAACGCGCAGATGGAGGTGATGTATGCGCTGTCTCGAGCCCAGGTGCTCGGACAGAAGCTCAGCGCTGTTTTCCCGGCGGCTTTTATGGAGGAGTTCTACCGCTTCCGCCAGAATCCGGGAATTCACAACCTTTACAAGTTCCGGCTGCACACGCCTGCGGGCGATACCCGAATTGCCAATGTGGCCATCGCGCCGCTGGTGACCCGAAAATTCAACGTGATCGGCCGCCTGATCATTGTGGACGATATCACCGAACGCATGGAGTTGGAGTCGCAATTGTCCCAGGCGGAAAAGATGTCTTCCATCGGACTGCTGGCGGCGGGAGTGGCGCACGAGGTCAACACTCCGCTGGCGGTGATCTCCAGTTATGCGCAGATGCTGTTGAAGCAGGTCAACGGAGATGAAAAACTTTCCAGCCTGCTGGACAAAATCACGCGGCAGACTTTCCGCGCATCCGAAATTGTCAACAACCTGCTGAACTTCTCCCGCACCAGCGGGACAGAGTTCAGCCAGATCAATGTGAACCGAATCATCTCTGACACGCTGGCGCTCCTGGACCACCAGTTCAAGACGTCACGAATCAAGGTTGAGAGTGACCTGCACCACGATCTGCCCTTGATCCATGGAAATGCGGGCAAGTTGCAGCAGGTCTTCCTGAATCTGTTTCTCAACGCCAAAGACGCCATGTCCGGCGCCGGTGGAACTTTGCGCGTGCAAACGGCCAATGGCGAAGGCGTAACCGTCAGCGTAAGTGATTCCGGCACAGGCATTGCGCCGGAGCACATCCAGAAGATCTATGACCCGTTCTTTACCACGAAGGTTTCTCCGCGGGAAGGCCAGGCGCGTGGAACAGGACTGGGTCTGAGTGTAACTTACGGCATTATTCAGGAGCATGCCGGAAAAATCCGTGTTGAAAGCAAACCTGGCCAGGGCACTACCTTTTATCTCGAATTCCCCCTGATAAGAAAGGCCGTGAATGTCTGAGGCTGCAGTATTAACTCGTCACTCTGGAGAGGCTACCACCGCCGGCTCCGTCCTGATCATCGATGATGAAGCGGCGATCCGCGAGTCATTGGAAACTCTGCTGGAATTTGAAGGCTACCGGGTTGAATCGGCCGAAACCGGTGAGCAGGGTCTGACCAAGGTGGGGGAGCATCCCTTCGACCTGGTGTTGCTGGATTTTGCCTTGCCTGATCGCAATGGGCTGGAAATCCTGGCCGACATCCGCGACCGCAATCCGCAGATGGCGGTCATCATGATTACCGCCTACGGCACTGTTGCCAATGCCGTTCGTGCCATGCAGAACGGGGCCACCAATTTCATCCAGAAGCCCTGGGACAATGAAAAGCTGCTGGCAGACGTGCGCGCCGCTGTCACCCGCCGCCACGTAGAAGAAGAAAATGAGCAGCTCAAGCGCGCGCTGAAGCAACGCTACAACTTTGAAAACATCGTGGGTAAGAGCGAGCCCATGCTGAAGATTTTTGACCTGGTTTCGCAGGTTGCGCCCAGCCGTTCCACGGTGATGGTGCAAGGCGAGAGCGGAACCGGCAAAGAGCTGATCGCCAAGGCCATTCACGCCAATTCTCCGCGTAAGGACCGTCCCTTTGTGCCGGTGAATACGGGTTCCATGCCTGCCGACCTGCTGGAGTCGACACTCTTCGGCCACGTGAAAGGCGCCTTTACCAGCGCCATCTCGTCCAAGAAAGGCCTGTTTGAGGTGGCCGACGGCGGCACCATCTTCCTGGATGAAATCGGTACCATGAGCCTGGAGACCCAGGCCAAGATCCTGCGCGTGCTTCAGGACAAGAAATTCATGCATCTGGGCGGCGTCCACGAAATTCACGTGGACGTGCGTGTGATTGCTGCTACCAATATTGACCTGAAATTGATGGTGCGCGAAGGCCGCTTCCGTGAGGACCTCTTCTATCGCCTCAATGTGATTACAGTGGATCTGCCGCCATTGCGAAGCCGGACGGAGGACGTTCCTCTGCTGGTCAATCACTTCCTGCAGAAATTCGCGGCTGAAAACAATAAGCCGGCACGCCACATTTCTCCTGAGGCCTTGCGGCCCATCATGGATTATGGCTGGCCGGGGAACGTGCGCGAGCTGGAAAACGTGATCGAACGGGCGGTAGTGCTGTCCAATGGAAGCGTGATCGGCATTGATCTGTTGCCCGACCACATTGTCGGCCGCGGCTCTTCGGGAAAAATCTTTGAGCACCGTCCGGATGCGTCGTTGTTTGAGATCATCGAAGATTGCGAGCGGCGCGTGATCCTGGACATGCTGGAAAAATGCGGCTGGAACCAGACTGAAGCCGCGGAACGCTTCCATATCCCGCTCTCCACCCTGAACCAGAAGATCAAGCGTCTGAATATTGAGATCAAAAAGAGGGCCAAGGAATAAGGGACCACGGATCAACGGTTTATCATGGCCGTTTCTGTGGCAACGCCCAGCATCGCCGCGCGCCTTGACCGCCTTCCGCCATCGCGGTACCTCCGTGGCCTGGTGGCGCGCATTTCTTTTGGCGGATTCTTTGAGCTGTACGACTAACAATCCGATTGCCATCTTCTGTTATATTTGCCTTTCCTGATGGAACTCATCTCGCCTGCTGATTATTTGAAGAGGTTCGTGCTGTCGGCGCAGGATTACTCCTTGCTGGCGGGACGGTCGGTGACGAATCTTTTTCGCCGTCCGCGCTACCTGGCCGACATCATTTATCAGGCCGATCTCATCGGTGTCGGCTCACTGCCCATTGTCATCCTGACCGGAACATTTACCGGCATGGTGCTGGCGCTCAATACCCGCGCCACCCTGGAGCAGTTCGGAGCACTTTCCCTGACTGGACAACTGGTTGCAGTCTCTATGGTGAGAGAGCTGGGTCCGGTATTGACCAGTCTTATGGTCGCCGGGCGCAATGCCTCGGGCATGGCCAGCGAGCTGGGCTCAATGCAAGTGACCGAACAGATTGACGCCATGCGCGCGCTGGGCACGGATCCCTATAAAAAACTGGTGACACCCCGCGTTGCCTCCACCGTTTTCATGATGTTTTTTCTCACCATTCTGTCTGACTTTGTGGGGCTGGTCGGCGGATGGTTCATCTCCTATACCTGGATTGGCCTGGATACATTTCAGTTCTGGAACACGGCTTACCAGGCGTTGCAACCGACTGACGTGATTATCGGCCTGGTCAAGCCGATTTTGTTTGGTTTCCTCATCGCTACTGTGGGTTGTTATTACGGATTGAGCACTCGCGGCGGCACCCAGGGGGTGGGTCGTTCCACGACGCAGGCGGTGGTGGTCGCTTCTGTGCTTATCATTGCAGTAGATTTCTTTGCTACCAAATTCCTTTTGTTTATCTTTGGTTGATCGCCTATGTCCACCCTGCCAATCCACCCCAACGGCACAGTTCATCGCGCAACCATTTTCGAAGACGTCAGCATCAGTTTTGAAGGGCTGATGGTGCTGAATGGTGTCTCTTTTGAACTCAAGCGCGGAGAGACCAAGGCCCTGCTGGGGGTCGCCGGATCGGGCAAGAGCACCATTCTTAAGCTGTGCCTGGGATTGATTAAACCCGACGCCGGGAAAATCTATGTTTTGGGTCATGACGTGACCGTGATGAGCGAAGAAGAGCTGTTCGATCTTCGCAGCAAGATCGGCATTGTGTTTCAGGAAAGCGCGTTGTTCGATTCGCTTACCGTGCGCGAAAACGTGGCCTTTCGCATGATGGAAGAAAAAATTCCCGAGTCGGAAATCGAACAGCGAGTGCGGGAAGCGCTGCGTTTTGTGGAGCTGGAAAACACGCTGGACATGCTCCCCTCCGAGCTTTCCGGAGGCATGCGGCGGCGCGTGGGAATCGCACGCGCCATTATCACTCGCCCTGAAGTCCTGCTCTACGACTCCCCAACCGGCGGACTCGATCCCATCACCTCCACCACCATTATTGAGTTGATCATGAAGCAGCGCGATGTTTATAAAACCAGCGCGCTTCTGGTAAGCCATCGCCTGCAGGACGGTTTTATGCTGGCTACGCACCGCTACGATCCGGAACGCAAGCACATGACACCGATTGATGGATCAGCCTTGCGCGAGGTCCTTACCACCTTCTTAATCCTGAAAGAGGGTAAGGTAATATTTGACGGGACTGGCCCGGAGCTGGTTGCGATGCAAGATTCTTACAT
>DATDGH010000934.1:0-3285 GCA_036522215.1 Candidatus Angelobacter sp.
AGATCGAAGTCAATGCGGGTGTGAACGCAGCCATCGCCGAAATGCCCGTAGAGTGGGCCGATGGAATAGCCGAATTTTTCCAGCAGGCGGCGCAGGCCGCGCAAATACGCGCCCAGATTTTCGGGGGGAACCGCTGCATCCTCCCAACCCTCCCAGCCCTCGGCCTGGCCAGGTACGCGGGCAGATGCCGCGAGGCCTGATTCGCGCGCGCGCCAGATCATCTGCTCGGTGGCGAGGTCTTCGCAGAACATGATGCTCTGCACCTCTGTACCTTTTTTGAGCCGGGCCATCAGCGCGCGCGCCTTGTCGTCCGATTCTCTTTTAGTTTCGCCACCAAATTCCACCAGCAGCCACGCATGGCCTTCGGGCAGCAACTTGATGCAGTCAGTATGGAGCTGCATCTTGATCATGTTGTTGATCAAGACCTGGTCCATGCCTTCCAGGCCGATGGGATTGGATTCCATGATGGCTGGAACGTGCTCGGCGGAGCGGTAGACATCCGGATATCCAAGCACCAACAGACTGCGCTTCTTAGGCCAGTCCACCAGCCGCACTTTGGCGCCCAGAGTGACGACACAGGTGCACTCTGAGCCAACCAGAGCCCGGGCAACATTGCAGCCTTTTTCCGGCAATAGTTCATCCAGGCTGTATCCGGAGACGCGGCGGGGAATTTTGGGATAACGCCGGCGGATCAGCTCAGCGTACTGGTCCCGGAGCGCGCGCAGACCGGAGTAGATATAACCTCTGGGGCCTCCCTGTTGCGTGATCTCGTCCAACTCAGCGTCTGACGTGGGGCCGACGCGCAAGCGCAACCCATCGTAGGTGAGGACGTCGAGTTCGAGGACATTATCTACGGTGCGTCCGGCCAACACGGAGTGGACGCCGCAGGAGTTGTTGCCGATCATTCCGCCCAGGCTGCAATACTCGTGGGTGGAAGGATCGGGACCGAAAGTGAGGTTGTGCTCATTGGCGCGCTTGCGCAGGTGGTCCAAGACCACGCCGGGTTGCACCCAGGCGTACTTCTGCTCGGGATTGAATTCCATGATCTGGTTTAAGTATTTGGAAAAATCCAGGACCACAGCGACGTTGCAACACTGTCCCGCCAAACTGGTGCCGCCGCCTCGGGCGAGAATAGGCGCGCCATACTTACGAGCCAGTGCGACGGTCTGCACCACATCTTCGATGGTCCGGGGAACCACTACGCCAATGGGAACCTGGCGGTAATTCGATCCATCATTGGAGTAGAGAGCACGACTGCCGTCATCGAAACGTACTTCGCCAGTGATGCTGCGGCGCAGATCGTCGGCCAATTCTGAAGCGCGGTCTCGGGGAAAGTCTTGCGGTGATGATGGGCGAAGGCGCCGGTGGGATTTGAACTCGTGGTCCATTTAAGACAGTAATTAGTAATTAGTAGTTAGTATTTAGCAAGATCAAAATCAAGAGCAAGATCCAGCCGCGAATAAACGCAAATGAACGCGAATTGAACGAGAGAAACTCAGAAAATCAATCATACTGAATAAAACAAAAAACCAAAGGCCAGCAAAACTGACAACAGCGGAGAATACTGAGACGGGCCAAAGTTCGTTGAACTGCCTTTATTCATGATCGCGTATGCGATATGCTTACAACAGGAAACCATATGGCGGTCAAGACCTCGAGCAAGGCGACTACAGCATTGACCGCGCTAAAGGCGTTGCAGGAAGATGCTAAACGCAAAGGTCTCGACAAACTCACAATGGAGGAGATCAATGCTGAAGTCGCGGCCTACCGGCGCGAAAAGCGCCTCAAACTGAAACGCCCCAAGAACGGCTAAACGGTGCGCGTTGTTCTTGACAGTAATATCATCGTGTCTGCTTGTCTGACTCCGGAAGGGGCTCCCGCAACCATTGTTGAGCTGGCACTACTTGGAGTTTTTACTTGTTGCGTTTCTCGAGACGTCATAGCGGAATATCGGGAGGTTTTGAGTCGCCCAAAATTTTCGCGCCATTCTGAGCGAATTGAAGTCATCCTGGAGGGTATCGAAGAGATTTCCGAAATTGTGTCTCCAGAAAGCCGTCTAACTGTTTCTCCTGATGAGGAAGACAATCGATTGCTCGAATGCGCCTTGGCTGGCAAAGCTGACGTACTGGTAACTGGCAATCAAAAACATTTTCCAGAACGCCTCGACAAGACTCGCATCCTAAGCCCACGTGCTTTCCTGACCGAGCTTGGGTTCTAGAACAGCTTCGCAAAGAAATCGCTGTTTATAATGTTTTTTGGGCTCATGTCTACTCAAACTGCAGGAGGCGCTGCCTCATCCCTTCAGTCCAGTTCTGCAGCCGATCGGCGCAAGATTTTTGTTCTTCTTATTGTGTTGGTGTGGGCGGTCATTTATATCAGCTGCATTTTTCAGCCTGCCCTGATGGATGACGCCGATACTGTCCATTCAGAAGCCGCGCGGGAAATGTTGACCACGCACGATTGGGTCACGCTGCACATCAATCAGGGATTTCGCTATCTGGAAAAAGCGCCGCTGATGTACTGGGGGGTCGCGGCCAGCTTCAAAGTTTTTGGCGTGCATGACTGGTCGGCGCGGCTGCCTATCGTGCTGGGAGTATTGGCGCTGCTGCTGGTGGTCTACCGGCTGGGACATCGAGTCTACGGAGAGGCGGGCGGATTCTATTCTGCCCTGGTGCTGGCCACGGGCTTTGGACCCTTTCTTTTCACCCGCATCCTGATCCCGGACATGGCAGTGGCATTGTGGCTGGCCCTGGGCTTCGATTTTTTTCTGACCAGCCTGCAACAGGAAAAGCCCTCACACTGGGTTTGCTGGGGCCTGGCCGCAACCATGGCGCTCAACGTTCTCACCAAGGGACTGATCGGCCTGGCGTTTCCAATCGGGACAATTGTGGTTTTTCTTTTGTTGACCGGAAACCTGGGCCACCTGCTCAAGCTGCGGCTGTTTTCCAGCTTTGTGGTTTTTCTGATGATGGCTGCGCCGTGGCACCTGCTTGCCGGGTTTCGCAATCCGCGGCAAGGAGCGGCGAATGGTTTTTTCTGGTTCTACTTTGTCAATGAGCAGATTCTGCGCTTCCTGAAAAAACGCTATCCCAACGATTACGACACGGTCCCACTGTGGCTGTTCTGGGGATTGACCTTTGTGTGGCTGATGCCGTGGACAGCATTCATGGTTCAAGCGGTGAAGCAGGTCCCGTTTCGTTTGCGAGAATGGCGCAAAACCTCACCACGGAGTCACGGAGACACGGAGATACACGGAGAGGAACAAAGTGAAAAGCAAAATGTCAC